>CAZGNO010000126.1:0-8180 GCA_964527785.1 uncultured Chitinophagaceae bacterium | reverse complement strand
AATACTGGTTGCGTACATAGTCCGTAAAAAGGTATTTATGTTGAAGTCAGGTGTATACCGCCGCGCATTGATAAGTTATAAAATCAATTTCAGGTCAGGTCGGTTTCTACAACCGACCTTCCTGCTAAGCGTATATTCGGAAAGGCAGTTGTAGCAACTGCCTTGACTTTGTTTTTCTTGTTGTTATAACATGACAACGCACGGCGGTAAGCACCTGACTTGACTTGGAAAAAAACTCAATATATTAATTGTTGTGTAACATCAGTTATTGAATAGGTACTGGATACAATCTTCATTTTTAAAATTTTTATAGTGTAAATGATATATTGGGGTACAAGAAATGTAATTTATTAACATATTTATAATTTTATGGAAATACTTTCTTCAAAAAACGGCGTAAGTGTTCGTGCATACAAAGGCGATGCGATGACATTTCTTGCTTTCGATCTTGATGAAAGCAAACTTGACAATTTTGTTGGATTCAGTATTCACATCAAAGCAAATAAAGTGAACGGTAGGTATAAGTTAAATTATTATCTTATGAACCGTCTTACCTTCAATCAAACTATCCTTGACGACAGTGGAATTGATTCTAGAGAAAAATTAAGCTGCGAGTTCTCACCATTTCAAAAATTCAACTGGGTACATGTTCCCTCTACCGACCATAATATTTCGACACCATATTTTGGTGATTATACCTATTCGATTACTCCGCGATATTTGGTAAACGGGATTTTAAATCCTCTTGACCAGCAATTAACGGTAGAAGTAACACTTAATGTGAGCCCTTTTAATATGCACGGCACACAAATAGGTTTTGCACGTGCTTTCGTTTCGTCTCAGGCGTATGTACGACGATTCGGAATGAATAACCAAATGCGTCCGGATAACGGCAAACTGCTTTTTGATATAAATGCTGTATCGGGGAGTATCCCTATTAAGAATAATACAAACAATACTATAACAAATCAAAATTATACCTACAAAGAACAGCACAAGTATTTAGGATGGCAAGCACGGGAGCGCGTTATGGAATTCTTGGATGAAGTTGTAAATGCACCGGATAGCGATTCTATGAGTTTGGAAGTGTTTGCTTATGACCTCAATGAACCTGAAATATCATCAAAACTGCTTACTCTAGCAGCCAAAGGCAAACTGCGAATAGTGCTCGACGATGCAGGAAGTCATGAAGATGCTAATGGATTTGAAGGGCAGTTTTACACATTATTCAAAACAAAAGCAACGGGTAACAGTGCAATTGCAAGAGGACATTTTGCTGCTCTCAGTCATTCAAAGATTTTTATTCAAAAGAAAAAGAATGTGGCAGTGAAGGTTCTTACCGGCTCTACAAATTTCTCTACTAATGGTCTGTATGTAAATGCCAACCATATTATAATTTTCAATAACCCGAACGTTGCCGAACCGTATTCAAAAGTTTTTGCTGCAAGTTTCGGGGAGGATTTGATGAAAAAGTTCAAAAACACTGAATGGGCAATGAATGATTATAATTTTAATGTACCTGAATTGCCGAATATGACCATCCGGTTTTCACCACATAAAAAAGCAACGGCACAGGTATTTTTTGATTCGATTTCAGCAACTATCAACGGAGCAAAAAGTGATGTTCTCTTTGCAATAATGCAGGATACGAGCACAAGCAGTATTTTAGACGCTGTTCGTAATCAGGTGAAAAAGACCGATATTTTTACCTATGGCATTACCGATACAATCAATAAGGGAAATGATGATGTACTGCTCTATAAGCCCAATAGTTCACGAGGAGTCAGAATTGCGGCAAGAGGGGGCGATGTTTCCAATGTACTTCCGGAGCCATTCGATACAGTGCCGAAAATAGACGGCTACGCCATTCATCACAAATTTGTGGTGGTTGATTTTAAAGGTCCTGACCCGACCGTGTATTGTGGCAGCAGCAATCTAGCTTTTGGACCGGAACAGAAAAACGGTGATAACTTAATAGAAATACACAATAGGGATATTGTTACAGTTTTTGCTATTGAAGCGTTTCGCCTTACAGAGCATTTTCATTGGAGAAATAAAGAGAAAACAAACGGTGTAATGCTGCTTGACGATTTATCGAATACAAGTACTAAATGGTATAAGAAATACTACAATCCCAATGACCTTCGATGCATAGAGCGGAAACTTTTTATCGGTAACCCAAAATCCTAGTTGAATATTATTAAATTCAGTAGTATGCAATGGGCAGTGATTGAACAAAGAGGTTAATTTTAAAAAAGTAGCCGGTCAAAGTACTAGTTCTAATAGACCTGTGCAACTGTATGTGTCTCCAAGTAACATTCCCGCACAATTCTAGCAAAATCAAGCGAACAGGTATGTGATTTAAGCCAAGCAGCATAATCGAAATATTGGAATAGCGAACTCCAGAGCGGCTGGCTTTTGAGTGCTGCTATTTTAGGATAAAACTCTGCCGCAACATTTCTACGTTCAATATCGGAAACTGCTCGAAGAGACTTACGGCAAAAATCAAAAAATAGTAATTCAAATTCATCTAAACCCTTGTGAGATGAAATGTATTTCTGAGCTGATTTTACCAAACTCTCCACAACATCCCAATTATTCAACTCGTAATGTGTAACGATTAATAAGATTTTCGCTTGAAAATACACTTCCTGCGACCACGATGTGCTGCGTACATTTAGCAAACCCTGAAGATACTCAATACACTTTTTGTACTCTCCCAAGGCAAACGAAATTATAAAACCCAGTAAATCCAAATGCGCGGCTTCACCAAAGCGTAACTTGCCTTCAAATGAATCAAAAACTTCTCTAAACGTTGTATATTCAGTTTTTGCCTTCTCGAACTCACCAATATGAGCGTAGAGATTCGGTAAATGAGCTAGGGCTTTAACACGCCAACGGAGATATTCCTGCGAAGTTCCTGCTTCGGTCAGTTCACATAATTTTGGATAAAACTCCCAAAATGTTTGTTCATCAGTAGCTTTGATGGAAATCAAACAGATATTGCTGAACATCGGAATAATGAGTTTGGTAGTGCTTTCACTCCATATAGGAGAACTTTGCATTTGAGTAAGTAGCGTTTTGTTCCATATAAGTGCTTCAGCGTAATCACCGCTTATTGATGCAAAAATTGCCTTGTTCAAGTAAAAATAGGTGATGCTGACCGGAGTTATTGCTTTTGTGGAATCCTGCATGAGCGTGTCGTTCATTATCTCTACAAATGGAACAAGTTCCTCGGTGTTGTGTGGAGAGCCGTGAAGTGTTTCGAGGTAATACATCTTCAGGTGTAATCTCCAATATCGCACTGTATTATACTCTGCATCCATTATGTCGAAGAGTTCGGTGAAATAAACCTCCAACCTTTCTTCTATACGCTCACGGTCGGTTTCCACTAATATCAGATGAAATTCCCAACGCATGAGTTCCATGTAATGAGCATATCTGGTATGTAGCTTGGCGAGTTCTTTTCCTTTGGTAATTATTTTTCGTGCCTGCTCGTAGAGTTTCTTATTAAGGAGAATCTCTGCGAGGTGCCGCATCATCTCGATTTGGCTGTCTATGGAGTGTTCAGTATGAAAAATATGGAGTGCTTTAATAATCGTTTGGTATAAATAATACTTCGCCTCTGCAAAATGTTCGCCCGTTTTTTCGCCTGCAAAATGTTTTCGTATTGCTTCTTCATTGCAAATTTTCTGCCTGTCTATTTTTACGAAAAGACGTACATATTGGTTTGTACCATCCTTGTCATTCAACGAAGCAAAGAGTTTGAAAAACCGTTTTTCAGGTTTTGAGAGAGAATGAACCAGATCATAGAGTTCAGTGTTTTTGGTCATGACTTCATCATTTTAATGTGTTTTTGTAGTTCTTCTATGTCATTGTTATTTAATGAATTAAACAAATTCTACAGACGTATTGAATCTTGTGGTTGGTAATTGAGAGTATCATTTTGCATTTAATTTAGGGTTTTTATGAAGATACGACCGATGTAATTTCGCCTTCGGTTGTAAATCTACAGTAGCAATTCATCTGATTGCTTACCTGAGTAGCTGACCACGTTTAGATTGATATAGACAATTGTACATTCGAAGAAGTTACAAATATCCCCAAAACACTGACATTTTTTACTCATCATATTTTATGAATTATATGTTACATCACATTCGGACAATTATACTGTCCACATATTTAAAAATAATCTTGACTATTCCTGCTGTTCCTGTGTGTTACTGTTCGGTATATGCACAGCAATGGCAGGAAAGGGCATTAGGCACTGAACATACTGTACGGGGAACTGCATTTTTCAACAGTTCAACGGGTTTTGCAGCAGTTTATGACGACAAACAGTTTGTTGCACGTATTTATAACACATCCAATGGAGGTATGAATTGGTCGGAAGTATTTACCGAGCCGTTTAGAGGGGTTCTTGCAGCAACTGTAGTTGACCCAAAAATAGGAGTTGTGGTTGGTGGTGCCGGAACGTATCTGATGGGCTATAAATCCTCAAATTCCGGTAGTTCGTGGTCATCTGTTTTCGGGGAAAATCAGGTAACGGCAGGTGTGCCTACCATGCACTGTGTTTCTTTTGCAGGTGGTGTGGGGTATGCCGGAGCAATGGAAGGAGTAGTTTTGAGAAGTTCAGATAAGGGATCGAGCTGGAAAGTGCTGCCTACGAGGGTTGATGCAAACAACAGCTCTGTAATAGCGATTCATTTTGTAACACCAACAATCGGTTTTGCAGCTGTAGCTGCTGCCGATAATTGGCATTTGGGTCGAGGGCTGTACAAAACATCAGACGGAGGCACTTCGTGGAAGAAAATTACCGATTTGCCTGTAATCCGTTCGATCCACTTTACGGATACAGAAACCGGGTATATAGCTGGTTCGTCGGGTGGAGTGGGATGTATCTGGAAAAGTGTTGACGGAGGCGAAACGTGGGGAAAAGTATATTCCGGTCAAACCGGCTGGGTGAATTGTGCTGTATTCGCTCCTGATAATCCATTCGTCGGTTTTGCAGTCGGTGGAAATGCAGTCAGTAATACTGCAGGATTTATATTGACTACTGTAGATGGGGGAGAAACATGGTCAGTTGAAAAAACTGGACTGACAAATTGTCTTTGGTGGGTGGCAAGCCCTTCTCAATCGTTTGCCTGCGCGGTAGGCGCAAAAGGCATTGCATACACAACCGAAAGAGAAGGGATGCCACTGTTAAAACCCGAAATGAAAATTCCGCGTGATACAATTGATTTAGGGAATGTGGAACTTGCAATAGAAAATGACCTGTCATTTGAAGTAACTCCGAAAAACGGTGCTGGGCTATCGGTGTCATCGGTTGTATTTCAAGACCCTCAATTTGCAGCATCCAACGGTTTTTCATCGGTATCAACAGAAACTCTCCCTAAAAAATTGCGACTGAACCAATCGCTTGTTATCAATCTTAAAGCGAAAGCAATGAAGGAAGGTATTTTCACGGCGGCTCTGATTGTATCTACGAATGATGAAACTACCCCTGAAAAGTTATTGACAGTAAAAATGACAGCATCTAAAACAGTTAGACCTACTGTAGTTCTTTCGGTAGATACTCTACATTTCGGCACCGTCAATGTATTTAGGAAAGCTGAGAAAACATTCACGATTTCACCTGAAAATGCTGCCGGGCTTGAGATAGTATCCATCCAACCGCTTGGTGACGGTAACGGATTTTCAGTACTGCCTCTGCAAAACCTCCCGGTTGCACTCACAGCCAATGAATCACTGGGGGTAAAAGTCTCGTATGATGGGAAGAAAGGGCAAAACGGGGTTGTTGCAGCAGAATTTATCGTAGAAACGAACGATGAAGTTACACCCAAAAAGCACATAACAGTTTCAGTATCTCTTTTAGCCGCCCCTGTAAGTGTTGTATCCTCCGATACTTTACGATTTGGAGAAGTAGGGCAGGACAAATCAAAAGAAATTAAACTCTATATTCGCCCGGAAAACAGTGCTGGGCTTACTGTCAACAACCTGACTTTGAGTGATGAAGATGCTAAAATATGGTCAATAAAGGGTATTCCGACCTTTCCCAAAATTCTAACTTTATCCGACAGCTTGACGGTAATACTCGTCTTCAATCCAAAGCAAACGGGAAGCCAACGAGGTACACTGAACGTTTCCTCAAATGATTCAGAAAACGCATCGAGAAAGTTGGTTCTCGAAGGGACCGGTATTATTACTTCCGGTATTAATGATGAACCGCTTAGGAATATAGGAGTAAAAGCAGAGGTAACACCGCTTCCTTTTCATTCTAATGGAATAATAAACGTATCACTCGAACATTCATCAACAGTTGATGTCTCACTTATTTCACTTGATGGACAACATACTGTTCGTGTTTATTCCGGTGATGCCTCGGCAGGTAAGCACCGTTATGCAATTGACTGCTCACTTTTGCCTTCCGGTGTTTACTTCTGTCGTATTACGGTTGGTACAATATCAGGTGTGATTCCGATGATAATTGAGCATTGAATTGTTGATTGGAGATCTTTTAGTATGTAATACTGCTGATGACTTTAAATTTTTATCACATATAACAACAACTTTAGTATTCGGTACTACAGTCAATTCTATCATAATTAATAAGCACAAATAACTATGAAATTCTATAATATAATACTCAACCAAAAGACTTTTACTTCGCTACTGGTATTTTTGGTTACCACTATTTCAATGTATGCTGCAAATTGGGGCAGTACATCCGTTTTTCCTGCAGGGAAAACTGATGGTATGTTCAATTTTGTGATTAATGGCAAGGCATACGTAGGTAGCGGGCTTGCAGGTACACATTTCTATGAATTCGACCCATCGTCAGGGATTTGGAAAGATATGGGAACATTACCCGGAAATATTTATCGGATATGGGCATTAGCGTTTGCATATAACGGCAAGGGATATGTAGGCGGCGGGAGCATCGGTGAAGCATCATCTCTTACCGATACATTCTATGAATATGACCCTGTAACGAATACGTGGACACAGAAGGCATCATTTGGAGGTGGAAAACGTGACGCATCAATGTCGTTTGTAATAGGTAACAAGGGCTATGTAGGCGGCGGCTATGATGGTGCAAATATAGTGGCTGATTTTTGGGAATACGACTTCTCGGCAGACAAATGGTCACAAATCGGATACCTGCCGTTTGGTGCTGCAATATTCCCAAGTGGATTCGCGATGGGTAGCAAAGGGTATCTCATCGGAGGTCAGGGGGTTGTTGAACACAAAGAAGTTTTTGAATTTGACCCTTATTCCAAAGCATGGACTAAAAAAGCTGATTTTCCCGGCAAGGCACGTCAGGCGGGATGTGCTTTTGTGATGGGCAATCATGCATATTTTGGCGGGGGAATGACGATGTATTCAGAAACATTCAGCGATTTTTGGGAATACAATCCTACAGCCGATTCGTGGAGACAGCTTGAAAAAGAGGTTCCAACTACCTATACCGCGTGGGCAACATCATTTGTAATCGGTTCAACAGCATATTTTGGCGGAGGTGCATCTTTCGATGGCGGTACACTCAACTTTTCTGATGCATTCTATACGGTTTCCGGGTTGAGCACAGGGATAGAAGAGGATGGGTTGATTCCATATCCAAGAGCAATATTGCGTTCTGTAGCAGGTGGACTGGTTATCCAAACGGAAAATCCTTCATTGAACAGAATTGAAATTTTTGATATTATCGGCAATCAAATCTTGAGCAAATCACTCACAATGGGTGAGCAGTATATTCCGCTTGAAAAATTATCATCCGGAATATTCACCTATCGCTTACGTTCGGATAAAGAAAAAGGAGAGTCTGGATTGTTTTTTTGGTAAGTTCAAACTTCAAATTTTCTGCCTGCCATGATGAGTAAGGTCGTGATGAAGTTCAAAAAAAGAAAGATAAAAACTCAAAAAAAAAAGAACATACAGTCAAATTGTCCCAGCAAAAAAATTACATGAGTAAGTGCTGGGATAGAATTAATTGAAAAATCAAAGTGCTGTCATTCTGAGTTCCTGATAGTCGCCGAGCCGCCTACAAAATAATGCAATGACATTGGAATAAAATACTTACGCTTGTCACCCTGAACTCGATTCAGGGTCTCCGTTGCTGTTAAGTCATGCTAATTTCGACGTACTATTTAGTAGTGCACACGAAGATGCTGAATTAA
>CAZGNO010000125.1:0-8197 GCA_964527785.1 uncultured Chitinophagaceae bacterium | reverse complement strand
TTCGTTGCACTCAGAATGACGGGCAATGTAAGAGATGTCATTTACAGGGATTCTTCACTAACGTTCAGAATGACAGGAAATATAAAATTAAAATTATTCTGTCCTACTACTTATCTAAAGGAGATGTTTATTTATCGGTTCTCACCAAACAATTTGTATTGTGCAGTAAAAGATAGGATTATTTTCCCTTTTTCTTTTCATTAATTTCTATGAGAACTTTTTTTCGTTTAGACAGACTAAAAAACATATCAATTTCAAAAAAACTGTATTTTATTGTCGGAACAATGGCAATACTTATTATGGTTGAATTGTTTACGTTATGGTTTGCCATTCATATTTTATCATCCGTAAGAGCATTTGTCGGTGCTGAGGGCTTATGGTCAAAAGCTCAAAAAGATGCATCATATTATCTCCAAAAATACTCACATACTCATAACGAAGAAGACTATAAGTCGTACCAACGTTTTATGGCTGTTCCTGCCGGAGATCACAAAACTCGTTTGGAACTGGAAAAGCCGGAACCGAATATGGAAATTGCGCGGCAAGGTTTCATAGAAGGTAAGATTCATCCCAGTGATATTGACGGAATGATTAAGCTGTTCCGCAGATTCAGTGATGTATATTATATCAACAAAGCTATTCAATGTTGGATTCAGGGTGACTCGGTCATTGTCAAATTAACAGTAATCGGTGAAAAATTACATTCCGAAATAAATTCTAAAAATTATTCGCTTGAGAAGATAGAAAAAATAACAGAGGAAATTGACCCGATTAATCACCAATTAACAATAATTGAAGATAACTTTTCATATACACTCGGCGAGGGGTCACGATGGCTAGAAAATCTTATTCTAAAACTTCTGTTTTCTGTTGCTTTGTCTGTTGAAGTGACGGGGCTGCTTCTAAGTATATCAGTAAGTAAAGGTATAACAAAAGGTTTGTATGAAATAAACAGAGCAACGAGACGAATTTCAGAGGGGGACTTAACCGAGCGTGCTGAAATATTCTTAACAGATGAAATAGGGCAAGTAGCTGTTGCGGTCAATAAAATGACCGAAGATTTGATTGAATCTAAAAAACACGCGGAAGAAATGTATAGATTGAAATCTAGCTTTTTAGCAAATATGAGTCATGAACTCCGTACACCGTTGGTAGGTATTTTGGGTTTTTCGGAACTGTTAACAACTACACAAGACCTTGAGAAAGTTCGTGAGTTTTCGGGTTTTATTAATTTTAGCGGCAAGCGGCTAATGGAAACACTTAATTTGATTCTTGATATTTCCAGAATTGAAGCCGGAGAAACAAAATTAATTTTTGAGCAAATAGATATAGTGTCAAAAATTAATGAAACTATAAATTTATTTAGCATCAGTGCAGCAAACAAAAACTTAAAACTAACCTTTGAAACGATAGTAAATAAGTTTATTATCGTTTCGGATATCAAAGCAATTGACAGTATTCTGAATAACTTAATAAATAACGCCATTAAATTTACTTCGGACGGAAATGTAAAAATCAAACTTAGTAAAATTGATGATGAAAATTCAAAGTGGATTATAATTGATGTAATTGATACAGGTCTAGGTATAATGGAAAAAGATTTGGATATGATTTTCCACGAATTCAGACAGGCAAGCGAAGGACTCAGTCGAAGTTTTGACGGAACAGGTTTGGGGCTGTCAGTAACCAAGAAATATGTTAATTTGCTCGGTGGCTCAATCAGCGTATCAAGCGCACTTGGCAAGGGGTCGAATTTTTCGGTGAAACTACCAATTGAAACAAAACATCATATTGATTAAATATTTTGGAAAGTATGGCGATGAATTTAAAATCAAAGCAAAAAATAGTTTTACTGGTAGAGGATGATTTTATAACTGTAAAGCTAATTGAAAATTTATTTGTAGGGTTATGCAACCTCGATAGTGTAGGCAGTGCGTCTGAAGCTATTGAGAAAACAAAAACAAAGCAATATGATGCTATTATTATGGATATTAATCTGGGTAAAAGCGAAAATGGAATGTACGCAACAAAGAACATCAGAAAATTGGATAATTATAAAACCACTCCGATTGTTGCTCTAACTGCATATACAATGATGGGTGATAAAGAAGAATTTCTAAAAGGCGGGTGCTCGCATTATGTATCGAAACCGATAGAGATTAAGGAATTTGTAGCGCTAATGAAGCAAATATTGGATCTTTAAGATATTGCTAACGAACTACCCCTCAGCCGGAGGTTGCAAAAGTCGAAGTAGGGGTGATAACAATTAACTATTTGGCTCTCATTTGATATGACTACAATAATCGTCTGCATCACCATTCATTATTTGACAAGTACTTGAACAACGACTAACCGACCAAACTGACTCTCTCCATCCAAATCAACGAACCCTAGCCAAAAAGAAAAATAATCAATTGGGCTATAAAGTTATCGAAAAATCATGGTTGATTCACTTCGATTTCGAAAAAATCTGCACTCAACAAACGAAACCTTTGGGCAACGAACTTTGTATAAGCTGACACCAACCCAATTCTGAAGTTAGTCTTACGGACTATGACGACAGAACAGGGAACATATAAATCAACCAACATCTCACAATCAAGATGAGCTGAGTTTGCCACAAAATCTATTGGTCTACCCCTCAACAGAACAAAAGGGAATCGGATAAATTGAACTTCACCATGGTATACCTCGCCTGAAGGCAGACACTATTGCCGCACTGCTCGAATCAGTGTAATAGCTTCTTAGCGATAACTTTATTTATCGTTTAATGCAATGCTGTGTTGCTTCTGTGCTTTTAATCATCCTAAAAGCAGCTATAGTTTTCATTGCAAAATGAACCTTTATAAAGGTATGCTTTCTTAATTACTACCTTGTATTATACTCTTCTACAGAAAATACAACATTTTAATGATGTTCTATCAAGGACAAGAATTTTCCTTCGATGATTTTTGTAACAGATTACAACTTAGTTGTCTTTATCATTATCGTTGATTACGATATTTCCATTACCGGAATCGGAATTACCAGTACTCATTTGTGCGCAATTGGTTTGGTTCTGATTGGATGACTGAATACCGTCGAACTGCGCTTGTGTTGTAGAATCTGTACCTGATATTGCAATACCAAAATAAAAAAGAATTGCTATAATTGTTTCCATGGAAAAGCTCCTGATAAGAATGAAGAATAAAGTTGAATATATTTGAAATAGATAAGAGATTAGTTGTCTTTATCGTTATCATTGATAATTACGCCAACGATGCTTGTTTGCCCTGCTTGGCTAGAGAGAATCGGGTCATTTTGCACGACAGTCATTTGCTGTTGATTAGCCATGAGTATTTCATTGAACTGAGCAGTAGTGTAGGTACCCGGCGAAAGAAAACCTAAGTACATAAGGATTGCGATCATCATTTCCATTGTAAATTCCTTTGAGAGAGAGAGATAAATAAAAATTTGTTATAGTTACGATTAGTTGTCTTTGTCGTTATCATTGATAATTACACCGACGATGTTTGTTTGCCCAGCTTCATTATAAAGAATCGGGTCATTTTGTACGACAGTCATTTGCTGTTGATTAGCCATGAGTATTTCATTGAACTGAGCAGTAGTGTAGGTACCCGGCGAAAGAAAACCTAAGTACATAAGGATTGCGATCATCATTTCCATTGTAAATTCCTTTGAGAGAGAGAGATAAATAAAAATTTGTTATAGTTACGATTAGTTGTCTTTGTCGTTATCATTGATAATTACACCGACGATGTTTGTTTGCCCAGCTTCATTATAAAGAATCGGGTCATTTTGTACGACAGTCATTTGCTGTTGATTAGCCATGAGTATTTCATTGAACTGAGCAGTAGTGTAGGTACCCGGCGAAAGAAAACCTAAGTACATAAGGATTGCGATCATCATTTCCATAAAAAATTGCCTTAAAAACTAAAGAATGTTTAATTACAAATGCAATTTCGTACATTATTGGAAGTTAAAAATGGAGAATGTACACAAAAAGTCAGGTCTTCGATGGTGTTAAAAACGTGGGAATTTTGTAGATTTGAGTAACTGTAACGAGAAGAGATTGTTTTTTTTAATAACTATATATATTATAGATAGTTAATGTTGGATAAAAGTTTCTTTTTTTTATTCGTAACTCTCATAAAAATAAGGAGAGCAAAAAATGCTTAAGTTCTTACAGGAAATAGCCCATTTGGTCAGATTACGACGACAAAAAAAAATTGAATTATTGATAGATAGTAGTACTGAGAAGAAGAAGTCGAAGCTTGCTATCCTACACCATACAATTTTAACAGGGGTAGAGTCTGATATCGAGGCGGCACAAGCAGTATATGGCGAAAATGAGGCGCAGCAAAGTTCTCGGTATAAAATGCTTAAAAAGAGTCTGACAGATCGCTTATTGAATTCGTTGTTTTTCTTAGATTTGAATGAAAATAGATATACTGACTACGACCGTGCTCATTATCATTGTACAAAAATTGTTGCGCAGCTTTCTGTACTGAGAAGATACGGTTCACTTGAAGCTGAAAAGGTTTTGGCAAAGCGATTGGAAATTGTAGCAAAGCGATTTGATTTTACATTTGCACGTGTAGCAGCGTGTGTACCACTTCGAATATATTATGCACTAAATGGAGATGTAACATCATTTTCGTTGATTGAAAAAAAGGAAATTGAGCTTAGAGAGATATTATATGCTGAAGACAAGGCATCAATGATGATTGACCGTTGCAAAGTTTTTTTTACCGCTTCGATTGCACCTCAGTTTCATCGTTTACCGGAACTGCGAGAGTCTGCAGCACAAATTGCAGAATGGTATCGTCGCTATAAAACATATCTTCTCCATGAGGCATACATTAATATTTACGATAACATTGCTCAGGTAGAACGTGATTTTGACATGGTGATTACGATTGCAAACGAAGCATTAACATATTATGAAGCAAACAGTCAATTTTCCAGGAAGCCAAGATTAGGGTATTTTAACCTGGTACTGCTTTCTTCATATACTGCTAAGGGTGAGTATGAAAAAGCATTGTCCTATAGGTCGAAATGCAGACTATACTATGCAGTTGGCTCATCGAATTGGTTCTACTATATGCAAAATGAGTTTTTACTGTTGATTAGAAGCGAAAAAATGGATGAAGCTGCTGAGTCGTTTAGGGAAGTATTAATGAATCCGCGGCTTGAGGATCAACCAAAGCCGGTAAAGGAGTTCTTTACTATATTAGAATGTTACGCAAGGTTTTACTGCACTAATGATTTTACTTCGACTCTATTTCCGGTTCGCGAAGAGCAGAGAAATAAGCCGATTTCCATCAAGGAATTTGCTGCAATCGTTCCCACTGTGAAAAACGACGTAGGTGGATACTATGGTCAGATAATAATAGCACGTACTATATATCTGCTTGCTGAAGGAGATCGAAGAGGAATACTTGAATGTGATGAAGCTCTTCAAAAATTACGGCGTGCACGCCTGGAGCAAGGAAGTGAATTGTATCGTCTTGCATGTATGGTGAAGCTAATTCATACTATCGTTCAAGGGGATTTTGTGTACAAGAGGGTGGAAAAATTTGCAGTTCGTTGGCTTGAAAAACTAAAAAGTGTAAAGTATGTTGATACAACCGGTACCACTGCCGAAGTGGTTCTTTTTGACAAGGTATGGGAAGGTATGATGGCTTCATTGGCAGTTCATACAAAAAAAATGCACAAAGAGCATCTCCTTGAGCGACGACTTGCCAATAAAACAAGGAGGAAACATAGAAAACCGGTGGCGAAAAAGTCGGAAGAAAAGCTATAAAGGATAAGGTATTTTCCTTTTTAATTGTTAAGAATCAATCCGGCGATGCTATTATTCCGTATTTTCTAAAAAACGCAATATTAAATCTCATAAAATTTCTTATTTTTGGGAGAGCGTTTGGTGAAGGCGTACCTAATTAACTTTCGCGCCCCACTTTTTATTAATTGTATTACTGGGAGATATAACCTATGAACGGAAAAGATTTTGGTAAACTCATGATTGGCGCAGCGATTGCCGGTCTGATTAGCGGCGGTGCAGCATTTGCTACTGAAAAAGCTGACGGTACAAAAAAAGCATCTAAAAAGGCAGCAAAAGCTAAAGTAGCTAAAACAGCTAAAACAGTTAAAGATCACGCTTGCAAAGGCATGAACGAATGCAAAGGCAAAGGCGGATGCAAAACAGGTGATAATGGTTGCAAAGGCAAAAATTCTTGCAAGGGCAAAGGCGGCTGCGCAACTGCTTCAAAGTAACAAATCGTTATTATTATTTACGATTTCAAAATAAAAAGGTGATGATACCGATATTGTATCATCACCTTTTTATGTGTGAATGTTTGAATCAAAACTATGACTCCTAATCGTTGGAATTTACCCGAACTCGGATTTGGCGTTGGTCTGCGCACTGTCCATTTTCAGCATATCTTAGCCGAAAAACCTGCAGTAGATTGGTTCGAGATTATATCAGAAAATTTTATGGATACGAAGGGTAAACCGTCGTATATACTTGACCAAGTGCGCGAACTGTATCCTGTCGTTATGCACGGTGTATCGCTTTCCATTGCCGGTATTGACCCGCTCAATATGGAATACCTAAGCAAACTCAAAATTCTAGCCGATAGGGTAAATACTCCGTGGGTATCCGATCACCTTTGTTGGACTGGTTGTAATGCTCACAATCTTCACGATTTGCTGCCTATTATATATACCGAAGAAAACCTAAGGCATATTGCTGCCCGTATTCGTATTGTTGCAGAAATTTTGGAACGTCCTATAGTTCTTGAAAATGTTTCTACGTATGCAGAGTTCTCGATTTCAACAATGACTGAATGGGAGTTCTTGAGCCGTCTTGTCGAGGAAGCGGATTGCGGACTGCTGTTGGATGTTAATAATATATATGTCAGCTCTTTCAATCACGGGTTTGACCCGATAGAATACATTAATGCAATTCCTTACGACCGTATCTGCCAATATCACCTGGCAGGACACACCAACAAAGGCACACATATTCTCGATACACACAGCGATCACGTTGTAGATGAGGTGTGGGAACTCTACCGCTATTGCTTCCAAAAAACCGGTGCGCGTGCTACACTACTCGAATGGGACGAGAATATCCCGCCGTTTGATGTGGTACATAACGAAGCATTGAAAGCGAAAAACTACCGCTCAATGTAATTACTTGCTTCTCTATTTGGTAGCCATAACCAGTCCTATTGCCGACAGCAAGCCATACACGGCAAGCAGTGCGCCGGTTTGAGCGAGTACTGCATTTAGCTTCTCACCTTCGAGGGTCACAACCTTTCTACAGAGTATTACACCGAGAGGAATGGTAATCAGAGGCAGCAAAATCCACAATGAATTTTCTCTAATATATAATAGAATAGAAGCTGTATAGGCAACTACTGTCATCAGTATATACAAAGTGCGAGCTGCCCTTGCTCCAAATCGTACTGCAAAAGTACGTTTACCAACCGTTGAATCCGTTTCTCGATCTCGTAGATTATTCACACCCAAAATATTAGTGGCAAAGGCACCTGGAATACATCCGAGAAGCAACGTAGAGAACGTTAATCCGCCATGAAGTACATAGTATGTGCCACTAGTAGCTACCAATCCGAAAAATACAAAAACGAATATGTCTCCTAGTCCTTTATAGGCAAGTGAATAACGTCCGCCGGTATAAACCCACGCCAAGCATAATGAGACTACCCCAATAATCAGGACAATCACACCACGCAGCCAAACCAAGTACATTCCAAGTACAAAACAAATTCCTACCACAAGCCATGCAGCCCGTATCATCTGCCGTTCGGTAATAAGCCCTGCCGAAACTGCACGTACAGGTCCGACCCTGCCCATTGAATCCGCACCCTTGCGAAAATCATAGATTTCATTTATAAAGTTCGTAGCGATCTGAATTAACAGCGAACAAACCAATGCGACAGTTGTTGCTAACAATGAAAATTCACCGTCGTGAAATGCGAGCGCGCCACCCATAATCACGGGAATAGCACTTGCAATCAGTGTTTTAGGGCGCGTAGCCGAAATCCATAGTTTTGTAGTTGTCATTGGGTTTATTAACAGTTGAGTTGGTTCCTATTGTAAGTGATAGGACGAACCATAAAATTCATAAAATTATTTGGTTGAAAAATTGGCAAGTACTGGATGCTTC
>CAZGNO010000124.1:0-8389 GCA_964527785.1 uncultured Chitinophagaceae bacterium | reverse complement strand
GTATTATTTTTTATGTCATTGAATTATTTTGTAGGCGGCTCGGCGACTATCTGGAGCTGTAAATGACATCTCTTAAAATGTTAGTACAATTTAGTGTTCAGTCATGCTGAACTTGATTCAGCATCTCCGTGTGTAAGACGAAATAGCACATTGAAATTAGCATGACTTAACAGCAACGGAGACCCTGAATCGAGTTCAGGGTGACAAGCGTAAGTATTTTATTCCAAAGTCATTGCATTGTTTTGTAGGCGGCTCGGCGACTATCTGGAACTCAGTGTGACAAACGATCTCAAGTCACACAGAGCTTAGTCGAAGTGTCAATTACTTGCCAAATCATGGATATTAATTATGACAATTATTTTTGTCTCAACACTTAGACATGACTTATAAACCGGTAAAGAACATAAGTGTCAAACAATTTTCAACATATTCAAACTGCCATGAAAAAAATCCTCGTACCAACAGTTCTGCTTTTTGTATTGATCGGGTACAGTGCTTTTTCTCAAAATTTCCTTACTTTAGCTGATGCAGAAAAGATACTGGGAGAGAAGGCGCATATTAAAGACAGTTCATCAACTCTCAACAATGAGGTTTCTACCTTCAACTCCAGCTTTGCTGCCAATTCTAAAGATGAAAAAACCGGAAAACTGGGAATCATCTATTTTATGTACGAGCATTTTTCTGAGGTTTCATCAGCAAAGGATACCTATGCTTCTATTAAGACATCCAATGAAAAAAATGGTATTACTGTGCTTCATGATATTGGGGATGAAGCATACTTCCATACAGACAACGAAAACTTTTACTTTATTTTGGTGAGAAAAGGAAGTAAAATGTTTAGAATGAAGGTAAATAAACTGACGAGCAAAACTTCAATGAATGAGTTTAAAGCTATTGCTACAAAGATTACCTCGGGATTGTAAGTACATATCAATCGGTGTAAACTTCAAAGAATGAATTAAGGAATACACCAATATCACCTAAGCCCTTTTCCGTAGCACATAGCTGTTAAGTTCTAAGTTGCTTAATAACTAAAGTAAAAGATGCCCTGTAAGGGCAAAATATCGGTAGGAAACAAATTCCTCACCTCCTTTAGAGTTCCGTTAGGAACGAAACATGGCAACACTGCTAACATAATGTCGCCCCGATAGGGCTTGAAGACTCTGGTGAACATGTTTCTACCGATATATTCTCCCTACGGGAGATAAAACAATCTGACACCTTTAGACCCTAACTGCCCTGCTGCGCTACGGGAAAAGTAGTAAATCTATGAACTTAGATTTACTACTTAATTTATATCTGTATAACAACTCTTAGCCCGCGATTTTAATCGCGGGCTATTTTGTATTGTACATGACGTAATACCTATGATTTCTTCTGACGAACAACAAATACTGGGCAATTAGATTTCCTCAGAACCTTCTCGGTCGTACTTCCGAAAAGAAAATGCTCAAACCCGCCACGTCCGTGAGTAGCAATACAGATAATACTCACTTTGTTATCATCGGCATATTGCAAGATTTGTTCAGAAGCCCTACCGTGAAGAATTGCAGATTTCACCGTAAACCCGGATTCGGTCAGTTCTTTGCTAAAACGGTCAATTTCGTTCTGTGCTGCTTTTACATATTCATTCTCTACATCAATAAATCCCACGCCTGTATATCCCCAATCAACCGGATATACTACAGGTTCGATAACGTGAACTAAATGAATAACTGCATTAAGTGGCTTTGCAAGTTCTTTTGCATAACTGAGTGCCTCATCAGCATGAGGTGAGAAATCAGTTGGGATAAGAATAGACTCAATTGTAAACATAATATACCCATTTCATAGTTTAATAAAAAATGCACTCAAACTGTTTGTGCTTTTGCTGTGGTGCAAAATTCTACATTTTTTAACCTGAATACAATGATTTTTATCAGTTTTCGGTAATAAAATTTGAAAATTCTTTTCTCAATATCAAAATCAACCTTCTACACCACAATTTCTTTGTAATTTTATCTTTCGGTTTGGTAGTTTCTATTCGAGTGATAACTAGTATTTCTGTTCATATTTTTACAAAGATGTCCCTTTCTACACGCCAACATAACGCGATTGCTTTGATTGTATTTTGTGCATTGCTAGTCTTTTTCCGGCTTAATTCTGCACCGATGCAGCCAATGGAAACGTTGCTTGCCTTCAAAGCAGATTTAATTCTCCAATTCAACGGATTTTTTGATTTAGCCCCCTATTTTACCGGTGCGGGCAATGCCCAGTTTGCAATGCCTCCAATGGGAATTTGGCTTACTGCACTGACAATGAAAATATTGGGAAATCTCCCGCTTCACTTGCGCATTCCTTCCGTCCTATGTTCTGCGGCTGCACTTGCTCTCATTTATCAGATTGCCAGGCGACTTGTGGGGTATCAGCTTGCACTTGTTGCCCCCGTGCTGCTCGCATCCACGCTCACGTGGAATATGTTTGCACGTCAGGCGGGGGCTGATATTCCGTCAGCAATGTTTATGCTGTTGTCGTTATGGACATTGATAATGCTTGGCGAGATTCAGCCGCAACCTTCAAGAATTGGAACACTTGCACGTTTTGCAGGATACACTGCACTGTATGCTATCAGTATAGCCGGAAGTTTGTTGTCAGGTTTTTTTGCAGGTGGAATAGCGGTTCTGATGTTCGCGGTTATGATTCCATATCTTCGCAAAAAGGATCGAATCGGAGCAGGGATCGGGCTGGTGTCCGGAATAACAGTTGCAGGGTTGTGGTATAATCTTGTTTATTTGAGTATAGCGGGGATATTCGCCGACGGAATTTCTGTTGGGGCAATGTTTCAAACATTTGTTGCAGGTCTCCTTGCCCAACCATATTTGGTTTTCGCTGTCATAACTCCTGTTCTCTTGAATACAGTGAACCGTCAAAGTCCTTCAGCGAGAAAATACCGCTCGGTGGAATACGCACTGCTTCTTTGGTTTGTTTTGGCAATTTTAACGGGAGGAATGACAAACTCCGAGTTTTTCACAGAATCGTCATCCATTATTGTCTTAGCCCCTTCTGCTGTTTTGATCGCTATTCGCGGCTACGAACTTGCAGGTTCGTCATCGCAGAATGTTCGTCTAATGTGGGTAATGATTGTTGTTGTAAGCATTGCATTCATTTGTTCATTGAGTGAAGGTGCGCAATCATCAGTTGCCGCTATATTTCATCCTACTGTGAATTTATTTGGTGCACTTATCCCACTGATTGCAATACTTGCGGTTATCTCAGTGGGCTTCATACTTCCTAAATCTCGTTTGTACCAGATTACTGCACGACTAACTCTTTGGGTCGGTATTATTATTCCTTCCATTTTAATTTTGAGAATCGCTGTTTTGAATATTTCAAAACCTGAACCGATAAGTCCACTACAACAGGAAGCATGGAATTACAATCAAGAAATATTTAACAAAAAGTTAGGAGTATTATCACATAACGAAGGTAAAATTTGGCGGGAACGGTAAAAATTTCGTAGATTGCATACAAAAATTATACCATATTCTTTAAAACGGTGAATTCGGGGGAGTTCTATGTTTTTGATTGATTCGATTCTAGTTGATGAGTCGCTGGCAAAAGTGCAGTTTTGCTGTGACCTAAATAAATGTAAAGGAGCGTGTTGTACACTTCCCGGAGGTGACGGTGCACCGCTTCTCAATGAAGAAGTGGAGCATATCGAACGCTCTATCGAGGCAGCATCGCTCTACCTCTCCGAACGCTCCAAAGATGAAATAGCAAAACACGGAGCGGTATCCGGTTCGTATGGGGATTATTCCACTACGTGTATTGATAACCGCGATTGTGTGTTTGTCTACTATGATTCGGGAATAGCTCGCTGTGCAATCGAAAAAGCGCACTTCGACGGATTGCTTGATTTTCGAAAGCCGATTTCTTGTCACCTTTTCCCTATTCGAGTAGGAAATTTTGGCGGTGACTATATCTCCTACCAACCGTTCTCCGCGTGTAACCCGGCAATTGAAAAAGGCAAGAACGAAAAGATTTATGCAGTCGAAATGCTCCGCGAACCTTTGGTACGCCTTTATGGCGAAGAATGGTACGAGCAACTCTGCGCTCACATTGCAAGCGTCAATCCTCAATTCACCGGAGGAGATAAATGAAACTATCGCTATCACTTCAAACTTCAATGCTGCAAACGCTTACCCCGCAGCAAATTCAATATCTAAAATTACTTCAGCTTCCCGTTCTCCAGCTTGAACAGCACATCAGGCAAGAAATCGAAGAAAATCCAATGCTTGAAGAACTGGAAGATGCAGCAGATGTTTCACCCGATAACGATGATTACGAAGATGATATTCCTACAGTGGACAGACCTATTATTGAGCGCGACAATTTCTATGAAGAGTCTAGTAATAACGGTGAAGCTGAGGGATATGATGATTATTCGGCTTCACAGGAAAACAACTTTGACGAAAACCATCATGATCCGTTTGAATTTTATGAATTGGCATGGAATGAATCCGCCCCATCAGATGCTCCACGCAATGATGATTTTGACGACAGTGATTATTTCCAGCCAAAAGATGTACCGTCCTTTATTGACGAACTGCTTACTCAGCTTCGTTTTTTAGATTTGACCAAAGAAGAGCTGGTTATCGGCGAATACCTCATTGGTAATATTGACGCCGACGGATATCTCAGACGAGAACTTGAGGAAATCGTTCAAGAAGTAAATGATGTAATCGGGGAATACAATCTTAAAACACGCAAAGCCCTTCTCCAGCAAGAAAGAGCTTCGCTTGTTTCTGCACTTGAGCAAGCGACCACTTCTCTTCAAGCTGAATATAGCAATCCGGCAAAAAATTATGCTTTGGCTGAGAACGATGACGAAGAAGAACAGGAACCACTCAAACAAACTGCAATAGCAGCACCCGTCTATTATGATTTTATACGGTACGAGCAAGCTGAGAAAATCCTCAAAGAGGTACAGAAACTAGACCCTCCCGGGATTGGCTCCCGCACAGTCAAGGAATGTCTGATTGCACAACTTAGGGCAATAATGAACCCGAACAGTGTACAAAAACTTGCGCTTAAAGTATTGGAAAACACATACGAAGCGTTTGCGATGAAACATTACCCGATTATTACCAAATCACTCGGCATCACCGACGAAGAATTAAAAGAAGTTATAGATGTTATTCGTCGTTTGAATCCCAAGCCGGGCGGAGGAACAGCAGCTGCTTCCACAAATTCTGTTATACCCGATTTTATGGTGGATTACGATGAAGAAAAAGATGATATTATCATTAATCTCAACGACAGCCGGATACCAGCCCTCGGTGTAAATGTGATGTATGAAAAACTCAAAAAAGAAGCTCGGTATAAAAAATTCAACAAAGAAACAAGCCAATGGCTTCGTAAAAAATATGATGACGCAAAGTTCCTTTTGCAAGCAATCAAACAGCGTAAAGTGACAATGCTCAAAGTGATGACGGGAATTGCAGGACTCCAGAAAGAATTTTTCATGCACGGTGAAAATGCAATCAAGCCGCTTATTTACAAAGATGTAGCAGAAGATACGGGATTGGATGTTTCAACCATTTGCAGAATTGTGAACGGAAAATTTGTTCAAACGGGCTACGGTACATTTGAACTACGGTATTTCTTTAGTGAATCGCTCCCTTCCGACGACGGTGAAGAAGTCTCTACGCGTATCGTCAAACAAAGAATACGGGAAATGGTGGATAGAGAACCGAAAGGTAAGCCGCATAGCGATGAGAAACTGACGAAAGAACTGAAAAAAATGGGATTGAATGTTGCTCGTCGTACAGTTGCCAAATACCGCGAACAAATGAGAATTCCCGTTGCCCGATTGAGGAAAGAACTGTGAGTAATAATAACAGTGTTATTAAATAGATATGAAATCCCTTCCCGAAATACTTGCCGGAGCTGATAAGTCAGTCCGCAAACTTATCGTCGGAATGCCGTCAAAAGCTGTTGTAACAATGTATTCGGCAGGTCGAAAGAATTTCCTCTCGAAGGTCGGTCGGAGCAATCCGGATACGAATTACATTCCTCCCGATGAATTATCGCGTAAATTATGGGGGATACGCTTTCGCTCACCGATCTTTAATGCAGCCGGAATGTTCAAAAATGGTGATGGCTACCCGCTTGTTGCTCGTCAAGGTGCAGGAGCATATCTGGCGGGAACGACTACCGGCTCACCTCGAAAAGGAAATAAAAAACTTGGTATTTTCCAACCCTTCACACCCTATCCCCGCTCGAAAGCAGCATCAAACTGGCTCGGCTTGCCGAACGAAGGTCACAGTGCGGTAGCAAAGCGTCTTTCCAAGATTGAACGAATAAACGGATGCCCGATTGGTGCAAGTGTCAGTGCATCGCCGGGTGAACTTGAACAAACCGCTTTAGTAGCGTTGGTGGAAGGTATGATGCTCTACGAGAAAGCCGGAGTTGATTTTATTGAACTCAATGAAAGCTGCCCTAATATACCTAGTCACACTACCGGTAAATCATCTACAGTGAAACTGGACGATGCTTTAATTCGCAGATGCGAACATATTTCAAATACCTTCCTCCAAAAACGTAGCCGAAGACTTCCTGTGATTGTTAAATTCTCCAATGACACTCATTCAGGTATGATTCCGATGCTTCTTGATTTGCTTTTTACACTTGGATTCGACGGTGTGAATTTCGGGAATACTTCTACGAGTTATAAACTTCACGAGCCAAAGATACACCCGTCTGAAAAGAAACTGTACCAGTATTTTACATCGAACTTTGGCGGAGGACTCAGCGGGAATCTGCTGCTGAGTTCGTCTCTCTCGCTTTGCAGTGCATCGGTAGATTATATTCGCGCCCATCCGCCGCAGCATGAATTCCATGTGATGCGCACAGGTGGAATTGAAAAACCGGAAGATGTGCTCGCCTCAGAGAAAGCAGGGATTGCACTCAATCAATGGTACACAGGGTATTTTGAGAATTTTTCACATTTTGGTAACAAAGTTTATCAAAAATTCTATGAAGGACTAAGCGTTAATAAGGATTAGAATGAACTGATTCTATACGAACGTACCCTCCCTCCTAAGTAAGTGATAGGACAAAAATAACCAAGAAATATTTGTATCTTTGTAAGATGAGTCGTAAACCAAAATATATCAAGCTAACAGAATCTGAACGCAGTTCATTATTATTGGGTCATCGTTCAGGAAAAAACCATCTTTATCGCCGCCATTGCGAAGCAATATTGATGAGTGATCAAGGCAAGAACATTAAAGAAATAAGTGCTCATTTTAAGGTTACACTAACTACCGCAGGTACATGGCTTACTGCTTGGCAGCGTTTTGGAATAGATGGATTAAAGCTCTCGCCCGGTCGAGGACGCAAATCTATCATTTCCGAATCGAATATCCCCGTAGTAACTACAATAGAAAATTTACTTCAAGAAGAATCTCGGCATATACATCATATTGTGGCTGCTCTTGAAGATAAGCACTCCCTAGTTATATGTACTAAAACCTTAAAGAGATTTTTGAAAAAAAAAGTACAGTTGGCAACGCTACCGCAGGATATGCCCCAAAAAACCTGATGAACATATAAAGTCAGAAAAATTAATACAATTACGTTCTATAGTCCAACTATGGAGAGATAAGCTATTAGACATATACTTTGCTGATGAGTCCGGTTTTTCCTTGACTCCTTATATTCCTTATCATTGGGGTAAGAAAGGAGTACAGAGTCCGATTCTCTCCAAAAAAGGAATAGTATACAATGTCTTTGGTTTGATGAGTCCTGAGCAGAAACTCGTCAGTTATGTAACCCAAGATAGTATTAACAGTCAGTTTATCATTAGTTCATTAGATGATTTCTCGGACAAATTAACAAAATTTACGGTAGTTGTTCTCGATAATGCTCCATGGCATATGTCAAAACGCGTACAATCAAAAATTAAGAAATGGGAGAAGAAAGGACTCTTCCTTTTTTATTTGCCAACGTACTCACCGCATCTTAATAAGATAGAAACTCTCTGGAGGTTTATAAAGTATCAATGGATAAAATCTAAGGATTATACAAACGTAAAAACACTACAAGAAGCAATCAAAAATATATTGAGAACTTTCGGTACGGATTATAAAATTGATTTTTCTATGAACTATTAATTAAACGGTTATTTTTGTCCCCTTACTTACTGTGACAGAGTTAATTGATACATTCAGCCCTGTCATTCTGAACGTCAGTGAAGAATCTCTGTATGCTGTTACGTCCTGTTTTTGTAGTTTATTACGGTGATTCTTCGGTCTAAGAATCCCTGTAAATGACATCTCTTACAATGTTAGTGTAATTTATTGCCAAGTCATGCTGATTCTTATGACAAACACAAGAAAAAAAGTAG
>CAZGNO010000123.1:0-8632 GCA_964527785.1 uncultured Chitinophagaceae bacterium | reverse complement strand
TGTCATTGTATTATTTTGTAGGCGGCTCGGCGACTATCTGGAACTCAGCATGACAATCAAGCTCAAGTCACACAGAACTTGATTCAGCATCTCCGCCATAATGAAGAAAAAGTACATCAAAAATTAGCATGACTAGACAGCAACGGAGACCCTGAATCGAGTTCAGGGTGACAAGCGCAAGTATTTTATTCCAATGTCATTGCATTATTTTACAGCGGCTTTGGGCGGCTGTCATGAACTCTGTTAGATTAACACTCCCAGAACTGTCATAAGCTACGTACAACATATTTGCCCGCGATTGAATAAGCCTACGACGGCTCAAGTAAAAAGCTATACACTGATTAAGGCACAATCGTGAGCAGGGCGACTCCAAATAAGAAAGTCGGGAAAACCCGCATAACAGAGCAGGAGCACTCTGCAAGGCAAATAAGTCTATACCTACTTTTTTTGTCATATTTTTTTTGAATTACTATGCAACACTTTATTGGCATTGATATCGGCTCGTCTTCGTGCTTTGCCGCCGTGAGTAACGGACTTACTCCGACCGGGCTTCCTACCCTTAGCTTTGATAATTCAGCTGAAGGGGTCACAAAATTTACGGACTGGCTTTCCTCGTTGGGCTGTACACCTAAATCAAGCGTTATCTGTATGGAGTCCTGCGGAGTCTATGCTGAAACTGTTTGCTATTGCCTGATAAGCGGCAATTGGAAAATAGCAGTTGAACCGCCCCATAAGATTGCTCGATCTATGCCTGCTAATTCTGCAAAAACAGATATATCCGATGCCCGTAGAATCGCTTGCTATGCTGCCCGATATGCTGACGAGCTACACTTCTGGACTCCGCCTTCAGAAGTAATTGAACACGTTACTACCCTTTTGGCTCTGCGAGAAGGATATACAAGGCAGTCAACTGCTTTGCAAAATCAACTTCATAGCATTGAACGAAAATATATCCGTACCACGGAAGCAGAAACAATGCTTAGAGCAGATATTATTCGATTTAAAGAACGAATCGAAGAGCTTGATAAAGAACTCAAACGTTGGATAGATTCCGACAGTTCACTCAAAAAAATGGTAGAATCGGTAGACAGCGTACCGGGCATAGGGCAGACGCTAGCCATCTACTTGTTAGTTATAACAGATTGTTTTCGTGACGGCTATTCAGACAGACAACTGTCGGCGCATCTTGGTATAGCCCCGTTGGACTATCAAAGTGGCACCTCAATCTGGCGAAAGCCGCGCTCACGAGGATTCGGACATCAAACCATACGCAAACTACTGTATCTTGGAGCAATGTCAGCTGCAACTCACAGTAAGGATCTCAGACCCTATTACGAGAGATTAGTCGCAGCCGGTAAAAACAAACGTCTTGTCCTTAATAACATAGAAAATAAAATGATAAGCATTGCTTGTGCTCTTGTCAGAGATGAAACAGTATTCAGTAAAAACTATGTTCCTACTTTCAAATAAATGTTGAAAATTTAACTTTTTTTCTTGCGTAAGTCATAAGAATCAGCATGACTTGGCAATAAATTACACTAACATCTTAAGAGATGTCATTTACAGCGTAGTTGAAGTGTTCAATTATTTGCCAAATTATGGATATTAACTGCAACAATTATTTTTGTCTCAGCACTTATATGTTGCAATTGAATCTCAATGGTGATATTTTAATTGTAAATTTGTTTTTCTATCGGAGCAGCTCTATTCAAACAGATGTTTATCACACTACTAACATTATATAAAGCAATTATTTGCTAATGCAATTATGTCCCATTTAAATTCAGTATATCACATTATGCTGAATAATGGTTATGGTTAATTTTACATCCTATACCCTCCAATCCACACTCTTTTGGTATTTTTGTACTTAGTTTTTTCCACAACGCATAGCACAAAAGCCGAACAATTTTTTATGACCGATAGATCAGTATTAGTAATTGCCTATTATTTTCCGCCGATGGGCTTGAGTGGTGTACTCCGAACAGTGAAGTTTGTTAAATATTTGGCAGATTATGGTTGGAAGCCGATTGTGCTTACCAATACCCCTCATTCATATTATGCATATGACGATACTCTTCTTGCTCAACTCGAAAATCGGAACATAGAAATCTATCGTACTCCACCTAAAAAGCATTTCTTTACTTCAAAACGTGATGGCTTACGAAAGCCACCCGGCTTTTTTCGTAAAAACATTATCCAAAGAATAGAACGTACTCTGTACAAACCGGATACTGCTATCCGTTGGCATAAAGCTGCTCTTGCTACAGTAGAAGAGATCATCAGAAATCATCACATTAATATTATCCTTACAACCGCTCCCCCATTCTCGGATTTTTTGATAACGAATGAAGTTGCCGACCGCTACGGTTTGCCATTTATAGTAGATTACCGCGATTCATGGGCGGATAATCCCGACTCACCATTTCATTCCTCACGGAATGAAACCTTGGAAGCACGTATTCTGGCTCGTGCTGCAAAAGCAGTTGTTACCACCCGCTATGCAAAAGAACTATTACTCAGGCGGTATCGGATGCTTACTCATGAAGATGTTATCATTCTTCCTAACGGCTACGACAATGAAGACTTTGGAAATAGAACTGCTGCAAAAGCAGACAAAAATAGATTTATTATCACACATTGCGGTGTATTTCAGGATGAATGTACCCCTAAATATTTCATGAAAGCACTTGCTTCATTTCTCAAGAAAAATCCGAATGCAAAATCTCAATTCGAAGCGCGTTTTGTAGGAACAATGAAGTCAAGTCATTTGAAACTAATCAAGAAATACGGACTTGAAGGTGTTGTAAACTGTACCGGATATGTGCCTCATAGTGAGGCAATTCAATCAATGACAGAGTCTGATGCACTCTGGTTGATGTCGGTTAGTGCCGAGCGTATGCCGGGTAAACTATCCGAATATATCGGAGCATTGAAACCTATACTCGTTTGCTCGCCTGAAGGAACAATCAGGCGAACAGCCCTCGAAACAAAATCAGCAATAACTACCCCCGTTCGCGACGTTGCTCTAATAGAAAAGGCAATTACAACCTTGTTTGAGCAATGGCAAACAAATTCCCTCCCTATACCAAACTCAGGTCACGCTTCACAATTTGAAATTAAATTACTGACAAGTGACCTCTCCCGCGAACTTGCAATAGCATCAAGAATGTAGGAAGTGTAAGCTGACAAGACAATGTAGTTTTTCAACCGACAAAACTATTTTCTTGCCTTTTGCCGATTTTTGGTGTAAATTCGCTGAAAGATTGCGGCTTCCCTAATTTAGACAGCTATTCTTATCGTTTTTTTCTCCCCAAATTCCTGTGTTGCTATGGAATTTACTACCGTCCCCGAAATGTTTTTGCAAGCAATCGAACGCTTTGCTTCGAGCAGTGACAAGTTTGCGTACTCTCGCAAAATCAATGGGATATATCAGGGCATTACATTTGCTGAGGTAGCTGTATCGGTTGAAGGTTTTGCAGTAGGACTGTTGGAACTCGGAATTAAACGTGGAGACAGAATCGGGATAGTCTCTGAGAATCGTCTAGAATGGATTATAGCCGACCTCGCTATAACAGGAATCAGCGCTATAGATGTACCGATTTTTACTACACTTACAGCAAAACAAGAAGAACAAATTTTTATTAATAGTGAAGCGACTGCTATTATAGTTTCTAACGCCTTCCAACTCGGAAAAATTCTGAAAATTCAAGAGAATCTCCCTTCGCTTCGCCATATAATAGTAATGAACAGTGATGATAAAGGAACACACCCTCTTGTAAAAACAATGGAAGATGTAATAGCTCTCTCTGAAAGCATCAAACCATCCGAGCGAAGCCAATTGTTCAAAGAATATGCCGCTCGAGTTGAACCTGATGATCCGCTTACACTAATATATACAAGTGGTACAACTGGAATTCCTAAGGGAGTAATTCTTACCAATAAAAACATTTGTGCTAACGTACAATCATGTATGCAGGCATATTCTGTTATGGAGAGTGATGTTTTCTTGTCATATTTACCTCTGTGTCATTCCTACGAACGGATAGGGGGATTATATTTGCCGCTTGCAGCAGGCTCTACAGTTGCCTTCGCTGAGTCTATTGAAAAAGTACCTGAAAATATTCGTGAGGTACGTCCAACGATAATGACCAGTGTTCCCAGACTGTTTGAGAGAATCCAAGCACGGATAACTGCTCAGGTAGAAAAATCATCAGAAGCAAAGCAAAAAATATATAATTGGGCTATAAGTATCGGAAAAAAATATATTTATACAACATTAGCCGGACATTCACCGTCGCTAATACTTGCTCTGCAATATAAGGTTGCACATAAAGCAGTATTTTCAAAAATTCACAAGTCATTTGGTGGAAGAATCAGAATATTTGTGTCGGGAGGTGCCCCGCTGAATCGCACTACTGCAGAGTTTTTTATGATATTGGGTTTTGTAATATTAGAGGGGTACGGACTAACTGAGGCATCACCGGTTCTCAGTGTTAATCGTGAGGGAGAAATTGAAATCGGGACGGTTGGCAAACCGCTTGCTAATGTCGAGATAAAAATTGCCGAAGATGGTGAGATATTAGCTCGCGGTGCAAATATTATGAGGGGATATTGGAATGACGAGTTATCAACCAAAGAAGCAATTGATTCTGACGGGTGGCTCCATACAGGTGATATTGGAAAATTCACCGATAAAGGGAATTTGAAAGTCACTGATCGTAAGAAACATTTGCTGGTATCGAGCGGTGGAAAAAACATTGCTCCGGCACCCATTGAGAACTTAATTTGCCAAAGCCGTTATATAGAGCGCTGTGTCTTAATCGGTAATAACCGTGAGTTCTGTACAGCATTGATTGTACCTGATTTTGATACAATCAGCCGGTGGGCAAATGTCAGTGAAATTACGGAAAACTCGATGGAGCAACTTTCCAAGAATCCTGATGTTATTGCTTTAATTCAAAATGAAATTAACGCTCTTCAAAAAGATGTTGCAAAATACGAACGTATACGCCGCTTCGAACTTATGATTCATCCTTTTACAGCAGAAACCGGAGAACTTACTCCTAAATTGAGTATTAAACGTGATTTTGTAGAACAAAAATACGCCTCAGAAATCGAGGGTATGTATCATGGTTTTGAATAAGAATCTTCTCCTCATTCTTAAAAATTGGTTCCGCCAAAGATTATATTAAGGAACAATTATGAATTTACCTATAAAAGCTAGCCGACAAGCAATTACAGTTGCCATTTTTACCCTTATTACAATAAGCTCGGCTATTGCTCAACCTACAGCAACAAATCGCGGTCGTAATTTTTATTGCAGTTTCTTACCAAATTTCCATGATAATGCTTGGGATCCAAATCCCGCTTTTCGCTTTTCAGATTCGCTCTTTATTTTTATTGGTGCAGATATCCCTACATCAGGAACTATCTACTGTACTGACAGAAAAGGAGTTACGCTTCAATTTCCTTTTTTTATTTCAAACCCTGCACAAATATACACTTTCGCTCTTCCGTGGCAGAATTATGAGCTTCAAGGATGGAACAGTCATGGCATATTTACCGCCGACAGTCTGAATCAAGCAGGGCAAATAGCCAAACAGCACTTTCGGATAGAGACTAATAATGATGTTACAGTCTATGCTCTTAATCAAGCATATCGTACAAGCGATGCATTCCTTCTGTTACCTGTAGAGGCACTTGGTACTGAGTACAGAGTACTTTGCTACAATAGTGACGGTTATCAGTCGGCATCATCTACTTTCATTGACAAAAGAAGTACTCCATCTGAATTTGCTATTACTGCAACAGAAGATAATACACTGGTTATAATCAATCCGGCTGCAACAACATACCCAAATAAAAACGCACCCGACACTGTACTAATGCAACGTGGTGAAACCTATTTGATTCAAACAGAAATAACATCTAAAAATCTTCGCGGTGACCTCACCGGCAGTAAAATAATTTCAAATAAGCCCATTGCTGTTTTTGCAGGTCACCAACGTGCGCTTCTTCCTGTGGAATTTCGTAGTTATGGTATTTCGTCCCGAGACCATTTGGTAGAGCAAATGCCACCTTTGAGTGCTTGGGGAAAAAGTGCTATCCTCACTCCTTACCCTCAACCCTTCGGTATAACATATGTTGGAAACGATTTGTACCGCGTACTTGCTGCATTCGACAGTACTGAGGTCTTTGTAGGAGGTGTGAAGAAAAAGACCCTCGCTGCCGGTCAATTTTTTACAGATCTGCTCCTGGCGCCGGCTGAACTAACGGCATCTAAGCCGGTTTTAGTAGCACAATACAAGAAAACATCCATGGGACCCGGTAATTTCGGCTATGGGATTAATAGTGACCCGTTTATGATGATTATCCCGCCCAAAGAACAGTTTATGCTTTCATATCGGTGTATTAATGCTCAAGCCCTTCAATTTAACAGCTCTTCAACTTCACTTACCTATACTGAGCAATACATCATTGTTGTTGCCCCTCAATCAGCAATATCAACTGTCCGGCTGGATGGCTTGTCGGTATCAAACACAACTTTTAAAGAAATAAGCGGCTCTACATTTATGTATGCGACTTTAAAAGTTGGAGACGGGACTCACTCATTATCAGCAGATGAACCGTTCGGAATTTATGTTTTTGGATATGGGTATGTCAATTCTTACGGTTATGTAGGTGGGATGAGTTTTAAAGAGTTTGATTATAAAGAGCCGGAGATATTCAGTACCCTAGACTGTTTTCGTTCTCGCGGTATAGTACTCGATACTCACCGAACTGATTCACGTCTTGTGAGTGTTACAGCACCTCAGGATTCTCAAAAAAATGTAACCGTAACAATTGACCCTTTTGAACCATATGCTGATTCTGTACATTATAATGCCACACTTACAGATAAATTTCAAGATGGCGAATGTACGATCATTGCAAAAGATTCAATCGGATTTGTAACCTCAAAAAAAACATTAATTCCCGGTTTTACGCTCAGATCTACCATACAATTGCCAAACGGGCAATTACCGGAAATAACTACCGATGGTCCTCTCAAACGCTCGTACTGTTTTCCGGTAGCAATCACCAATTACGGTTCATTTCCTCAAGTAATTACAAACTCAAATTTTTATAGCAGTTCGGACAAATTTTCGATTAGGTCGAAACTGCCTATAACAATCGAACCGAATACAACGACTGAAATTACTGTGTGCTTTTACTCGGATTATTTTGGAATTTACTCCGATACCCTTTCTATTGGAAATGATTGTGTGAGCAAGCAGCTTATCGCAATTGTCGTAACGGCAATACCCGACAAAACTCCGCCGGTTATTTCACAAGTAAGTTCTCCATGTCCGGATCCGATTGAGTTTACAATAGCAGAATCATCGCCTTCTGATTTAGGTATTGAGACAATCGTATTTATTGACAGTCTTACTAAAAATTGTTCAGTAATTACATCAGTTGACAGCGGCTATCAAACTCAGAATATGATTATAAGCCCTACCAATCCAGACGAGGATGCTTTTTTCGCATTTAAGGTGACTGACTCTGCCGGGAATATCAGCAGTGTATTTGATACGATACCTGGTTTTACATTACGTCTCGCAATGCCGAATGCTCCGTTTTACCGACTCGACTTTGGCGAAATAATGCTTGGAGAACTGAATTGTCGTAAAATTGAATTACAGAATTACGGACAATTCACACTTAATTTTATCAATACGGGACTATCACAAAACAGAATATTTTCGATTCCGCCAAGTCAGCATTCAGCTTTGCTCGTTCATCCGAAGGATACAAATAGTATGAATATGTGCTATGCACCGATTAGGGTTGATAATTTTATCGAGACCGATACTTTGCATTTTCATTTCGGTTGTCGTACCAAGTCGCTTATTCTACAAGGAAAAGCCAAATCGAATATTCAATCCGTAACATCCAGATGCGATATTCCCGTAAAAATAATAACAGTCGAACTACCACAAACATATGGAAATTCAACAAGTTATTTAGGACAAAACATCCCCAACCCCACGACCGGGAACAGTACGGTTTCTTTTGCATTTAGCGAACAAACAACTGCTACTATTACACTCTATGATGCTATCGGCAAGCCGGTAGGCACTCTTGCTTCGGGTGATTTCGGGCGTGGAGTTTATGAAATCACTGTAAATATTGAAAAATTTCCCGAAGGAGTGTATTATTACCAGCTCCAAACATCGAAAGAAAGAACTACGAGAATACTAACGCTGATGCACTAAAATTTGCTGTAATTACTAAGTGACAGGACTAAAATAGCCGAAAGATTAAATTCAGTTATATAGAGTCTAATAATAATATACAATTTGGAGCATTTAGGTCAAGGCAGGTGCTACACCTGCTTTCGGCTAAGATACCTTTTTACGAAACTATACTCTCAAAGTTATTGCAGATTTTACACTTACGCGTGTTATATGGCATTTAATGAAAGGCAGGTGCTACACCTGCCTTGACTGACCAGAGATTTACTTCCAATAATTGTAAATATTTACTAGACTTTATATAATTATTTGACATAAAAATTTGCAAATACTAGATACTTCGACTAAGCTGTAAATGACATCTCTTACATTGCCCGTCATTCTGAGTGCAA
>CAZGNO010000122.1:0-8647 GCA_964527785.1 uncultured Chitinophagaceae bacterium | reverse complement strand
CGTTGCACTCAGAATGACGGGCAATGTAAGAGATGTCATTTACAGCTTAGTCGAAACATCTAAATACCTGCCATTTTTCAAGCTATAATTTCATGCTAAATCTGTCCTCCTACTTACTTAATTCTTCATTTAACTTTATGACAGATTTACAGGTAACGTAACTCCACGTTAGATACATTTACTCAATATCACGAAGCATAACTTTATTTTCATAACGGTTATCATTCATTTCAAAATACGCTTTTCCAATCTCAGTAAAACCATTGTTCTCATAAAAAGAAATCGCTCTTTCATTCAGATGATAGACCGTGAGCCATACAGTATTAAAATTCATTTTTCTAAGCACTGCTGTTGCTTTGTCCAAAAGCATTTTTCCGATACCCCGTCCTAAAAATCTTTCAAGCACATACAGTGTAGTTATTTCAGGTGCTTTAACTGATGAAACAGGGCATTCGGTATTAAAAGCTATCTCAACACACCCAACACTATGGTTATCAATCTCGGCTATATATGTTACTACATTTACATCTGAGATTGACAGGCGCACGTTATCAACTTCAAACTCCGATAGTACATAATCGGAAAATTCTTTCCTTATGCCCTGTTCGGCATAGGTTGCTATCCAAACCTGCTGTTTTAATACAGCCAAATTTGCTGCATCCGACAGTTCTGCTTTTCGTATATCAATTTTTACCGAAGAACCCATTGTATTATCGTTACAGATTTTTGCGAGGTATAAGTAGTTGTCTAATCGTTGCTAAATGTGACAAAAGCACAAGAGGCACTACACAGCATGGCAACCACACAAACGGAAAATGGAGAATTCCGATATTTGGCTGTTCAAAAGCGAATTGTTGAAACGGAGACGATACAGACAGTGCTGCATTTGCTACAATATTAACGAGAAGCACTAAGCATACGAAGTTCCACAGCAGCAGTATATTTCTACTCAATCTCTGCCTTATATACCCAAAATAATAAACAATAGGAGCAGTAAGCCCTGATAGGATATCAAAGTTTCTACCCTCAAATGTCATCAATTCGGGAACGATTCCGTACATACACAACCATAGTAAAACAATCTCCACAGGAATACGGACAGTATGCAATAAAGTCATCGTCTTCGCATCCAAGCCGTCTAGGAATTTCTTACCTCTAGAGGTTACAAACAGCCCAATGATTACAAGCATCGGAGGAATTACCAAAACCGGAAATCTGGGTGGTGCTGCTGAGGTTTCAACATAAAAACCCGAAACACTGATAACAGTTTGCAGTGCCAGCCAAACAGTTACTATAGATAAAAAAATCTTGGAATTGTTTGCAGCTTTGTAAAAAAGCCACACTGCAAGGAGGGTTGTCAGTCCGAAAATTACGCTGATGTGGGTAGGAAGATTATCCATAATACGCGTATAATAGTATAAAAAAATGGGTTAAGGGTTTGAAAAGTTGCACCGACAAACAATCCATGTAGTTTTTAATGAGATTGAATATAGCACACAAAAAAACAATCAGGATTTTCATCTGCAAACTTAGTCAAAAAAGAATTGACTTCCGTTCCGAAATTTTAAATATATTAATCGGATTAGTGTGCACAAAATGCATAGTTACCTGTGTTAATTACACAATTATTTATTCCTTTTCCTCCTCAGTTTCCTCTTCACAAATTTTTCCATTTCAACCGCCCAAAATGTTATGCTCGACAAGCCGATACAAGCTGTGAGTTCATACAACGATAATGCTTGAGTATTGAAAATATGCTGTAGAAACGGAATATAAATCACGGCTATTTGTAATGCAAGTGTTATAAGAACTGCGCCAACTAATTGTATGTTCCCAAAAACTCCTTGCTGGAACAAAGATTTAAAGTCACTGCGAATTGCCATTGCGTGTCCCATTTGGCTAATACCTAAAACAGTAAAAACCATGGTTTGCCATTTAGGATTGTTGGAGAATAGTGCCCATGCTTCCGTAAAAATACACACCGCTCCGATGAGAAGCCCTACCCATAATATATGATACCCCATTCCTCCGGCAAAAATGCTTTCATCCGGTTTTCGCGGAGGACGCTCTAATATATTTGTTTCGGCAGGTTCTGATGCCATTGCAAGTCCCGGCAAGCCATCGGTAATCAGATTAATCCATAAAATATGAATTGGCAGCAGCGGAATAGGCATCCCTATTAGTGGCACCAGTGCAACAGTCCATATCTCACCGCTATTGCCGGTCATCACATATTTTACAAATTTTCGGATATTGTCATAAATACGTCTTCCTTCTTTTACCGCCTTGATAATCGTGGCAAAATTGTCGTCAAGTAATATCATGTGTGCTGCCTCTTTCGAGACATCACTGCCCATAATTCCCATTGCCACTCCAATATTTGCACGTTTCAAGGCAGGAGCGTCGTTTACACCATCGCCCGTCATTGCAACAAACTGGTTTTTCTTTTGGAGGGTTTTAACAATCTGTAATTTCTGTTCGGGAGAAACACGAGCATATACTTTAATATGTTCGAGTTTTTTTTCATATTCGCTTTCTGAGAGTTCATTCAGTTCGGCACCCGTTATTATCAAATCTGTTTCAAGGCGGATAATCCCAGTTTCTTTTGCTATTGCCTTGGCAGTTACCGGATGGTCACCAGTTATCATTACGGGGGTGATGCCTGCGGTATAGCAATCATCTATTGCTTTTTTGGCTTCTTCACGTGGTGGGTCTATCATTGCCACGAGTCCAACGAAACCCAAACTGTTTTCAATAGTTTCAATTGAAATTTCAGTAGGTAATGTATCCACTACTTTTATGGCATACGCTAATACACGCTTGCCCTGTTCAGCGAAGCCGAGAGTTATTTTGTTAATTTCAGTGGTATTATGTTCGATACAAATACCCATGACTGATTCTACAGCACCTTTAGTAATAACTAGCCAATTGCTATTCAATTTATGAATGGTCGTCATTCGTTTACGATCGGAGTCGAAAGGTAATTCATGATCTCTGTGGTGTTCTTTCGACCAATGTTTATTGTGACTTTTACTTTTACGAGTATATTCTACCAGTGCAATTTCGGTTGGGTCGCCCTTGAGTCCTGTTCTTTCATTACCGGTTACGTCATGGTTGAGCTCCATACAAAGCATGAGTAGATTCTCTGATGTAAGCTCATTTACCGATTCAGTTACAGGTGAAAGCCATACATCCATGACCGTCATTTTATTTTGGGTGATTGTCCCTGTTTTGTCTGAACATATATACGTGACCGACCCCAATGTTTCGACAGCAGGTAATTTTCTGATGAGTACATTTTTAAGTACCATCCTTTTTGCGCTCAATGCGAGCGCAATAGTTACTACAGCCGGTAATGCTTCGGGAATCGCTGCTACTGCGAGAGAAATTGCGGTAAGCAACATCAATATCGCGTCTTCACCACGTATAACACCAACTCCATACAGTAACACACAAATACCTACCACCACAAACGACAGTTTTTTTCCAAACTCAGCTAATCGTCTTTGCAATGGAGTTTGTGTTTCGTCTTCTTGGAGCATCTGCGCAATCCTACCGATTTCGGTTTTCATTCCTGTAGCGACTACTATTCCTTCACCCCGACCGTAAGTAACGATGGTAGTTTTGTATGCCATTGTGATACGGTCACCTATAGGCGCATCTTTGCTCGGAATAGCATCGGGCTTTTTATCTACTGCTTCCGATTCACCTGTTAGTGATGCTTCTTCAATTTTTAATGTGTGAACTTCGGTTAGACGAATATCCGCCGGAACAAGTACCCCCGCTTCCAACAATACTATATCCCCGGGGACAAGTTCCGATGCAGCTATTTGAATAATCTCCCCGTCCCTTCGTACTGATGCATTCTGAGCCGACATTTTTTTTAATGCTTCAATTGCCTTCCCTGCACGGTATTCCTGTACAAAACCTATAATGGCATTAAGTAACACTATTACCAGAATTACCACTGCATCCTTAATATCACCAACGGCAACCGAAATAACGGCAGCTACCGCCAAAATAAAAATCATTACATCTTTGAATTGATGCAAGAATAAAACTATCGCCGATTGTCTTTTTTTCTCAGTTAGTACGTTGCTTCCGTATTTTTTCTTTCGTGATTCGGCATCTGAAGTACTTAGCCCGTCGGTGCTTGTTACTAGCAGTTTTTGGATTTCTGATACTGGCAGGGAATGGTAATTCATTACGTACTCTTCTCACCGATGAAATTTATAAGAATTTCTTAACTATGTCGGCTATTGCAGTACATTTATTGCTGAAAAGTATTAGAAGGGTTTGCTTAAACAGGGTCAATGCAAAATTATAATATAGTCACCTTTTCCTCAACTACGAAACATCATTGAACCATACGCTACAAACAAATTCTTCACCACTTGCAAATCGAAAAGGGATACTGTAAATAGGTGATTGATTGCCCTCAGTTTTTTTCTTTTTCCATGCCTCACTATTTATTTTTGCTGTATAATTGAATTCTCTGAGTATATCAACAAAAACTGCAGTAATCGCTTTTAATGTTCCCTGAAAAATCTGATTGGCTTTGCCGTTTGTTCTATATGCTACGTCTCCCCTAATCCGCCCCAGTTGTTCAAAATGCTGTAATAGCCCGACAATGCCAATGGCAATATCCAGCTTCCCTTCACTTATATATACAAATATGGATTCAGAATGTTCATCAGAAATAAAAATACTATCCTTTCTATCAAGAATGGAAACATTTTCTCTAATGAACGACGGTATTTCAGTAATAAGTATAGCTCTAATTTTTTCAGCAAATTGACTGACCACCAAATGACGAACCGAACCACTTTTCGAATCGTCTTTGAATATTTTTTTGATAAGTGATTCAATAAACAACTTTTGGACAAAGGTACGGAGAATTATTCCTTGAAATATTTTTTTTTCATCGCCTCTCAGTTCAGCACGATCTGAACATAAGAGTATTTCAACCGGTAAATCACCTCTAATTTCATGCAGTTTTTTTGCAAGAAATTTTGGATTTTGCAATGCTATTCCTTCAGGTAGGTTTTCGGATATACAGATTTCGGTGATAAGATCACTTTCCTGCGCAAGCCGACACGCTTCATTTCCATCCTTTGCAAGCAGTACTTCACACCGATTACCTATCATTGATGCGAAGAACATCCTAAAAGTAGGGTCATCATCTACGAGAAGAATCTTATGATGTTTTTCACTTGCAGCCACGGGGCAGACATCCGTGAGTGTAGCTGCAGCTTTGGGGTTATGAATTGTCATCAGAATTTTGCCGATACGTATATAGGCATTATCCACATCAATCGGTTTGAGAAGATAGTCCTCAATTCCTAATTGAGTGAGATGTTTGACAATAGATACTTCCTTAATAGCTGTTGTAATTATTATTGGTATTTCTGAATGTACAGGATCACTTCGTAACTTCTCCATCATTTCAATTCCATTCATAATCGGCATTCGCAAATCAAGAAAAATTGCGTGAGGTGGGTTTTGATCTACTAATTTTAATGCTTCAAGTCCGTTCTCAGCTTCCCTTACTTCGCAAAATGGAAATCTTTTTGTTATAAATCGAGCTAACATGGTTCTGCTGAAACGTTCATCTTCTACTATCAGCACTTGAAGCACTTCTCGTATAGGCGGATTGTCCATAAGATTACTTAATTCAACTGACAATAATTATTAAATATTTTCATAGTTTATTTTGTTTGTAGAAGAAATACATCTTGAAACAATATTCCGAAACCTGATGCAAAATATATTTATACAGCACAACAGTTAGCAGGCAATAATACCGTTTTCCACAAATTTGAACTAATTTTTATATCGTAAAATGCTTAAACAAACTCAGGAAAAAGATGAGGTTATATTTAGCATTCTAACTTTATTGTTGATAACTTTGAGTCATCAGTAATTTTCTTGATATCCTTCAACAAAATGTATGTGATTTATTTTCATTTAAACACATTGGTTAACAAGTATGCGCTGTGAGATAAACCACATATCATGTGTTTAACGCTAATAAGACTTTTCCTTTGCTTAGTACCAGGACAGAGTAAATTGATACATTCATTCCTGACATTCTGAACGCCAGTGAAGAATCTCCACAATGATGTTCCGCACTGTTTTTGTAGTTTATTGCTGAGATTCTTCAGTCGAAGACTCCATCAGAATGACAGTCCTTGAAAATGCAAATTAATTCTGCCCTGCACTTATTTATTAAAAACAGTAGTGAGGTTTCAACTATCTTTGGTATAGGTAGTACTGATTCTTCAATTATATGGTACTATACATATTTCAATTTTCATGCTAAAAATTATTAAATTTAACAAATTTCAGCATGATTTGCAACATAACATGGTTAAAAATCACCACAAACATTAGCAATCAGAAATGAATTACGATGCCAATCTCTATTGCTACAGCATGGAAAGATGAGTTTTTTGCACCCGGTTTATAAACACTTTTATCCCTAATTATTTATTAACATACAGCTCGAATCTGTAACTATATGTCAATTATGAATATAAATACTAATATTAGAAAGTAAACATTAATTATCCATACAATTTACGATAATTTAACAATTTGATATAGTATAAAATGTGTATGCAATCTTCCATGATACAAATTATCGGCATATTTTTCATTCAGGGTTAAGCATAATTTCTGAAAATCTGTTGTAGTAACAAAAAATCCCGTAGGAATGAGATCGTTTTTTGCAATCTACATTGCAGTTTACAATCATCTCATTCCTACAGGATTCTATTGTTTCTTCTACTTTATCCCCTACTTTTTACTCTTTTCTCACACATACGGACAAGCCACAAGTTGCCCGGCTCCTTTATCTTCCATTTGTGGGATAAAATTAGCACATTCCGGCTTGGCAATCGGACAGCGAGTTCTAAAGCTGCATTCGAATGGTTTATCAACCACTCACAGATTACTTATTCTCAAAGACAGGTGCTTACTTCGTCCGGTCTTCCAACGTAATTCCCTTAATACGTTTAAAATGGTCTGTATTGTTTGTAACCATAATCAAATTATGAGTAACGGAAGTTACACCAATCAACAAATCAAAGTCATCCATTGGAATCCCTGATTTTCTTAATCGAGCTTTCTCTTTTGCATAGAGATCCAGTGCATGAAATATAGGTACTATTTTTATTCCGGTTAAAAAATCGTCAAGAACTTTTTGATTTTTATCTTTCTTCTCACTATTCTCAACGCCAAATTTCAATTCTGCAAGTGTAATTTCAGAAATATAGCAGTTTTCAGGATTAATTTTCTCAAATTTTTCATTGAGATTAAATTTTCCCTTAATGTAATAAATACAAATACTTGTGTCAATAAGATACTTCTTCACAGCTGCTCAATTTGTCTGACGAAAGTTCTGCTACTATAAATATCTTCAATTATTTCTTCTGCCGATAATTTTGAATCCCATGCGCCATACGCCTTGTAAAAAGATTTTTGCCTGTCTGTAATGTCAGTCTTAACAGAAAGCGTCAACTTTGCAATCAAATCTAGTTTGTTGCTTGGGCTGAGATTATCTAAAAGCCGTAAGTACCCTTCAATAAGCGATGTATTTATGTCTATAGCTTTCATTTGGACACCTTACAAGTTTAATGTTGAGACAATATGGTGTACACATTTTACGAACTAACGTAAGAAATTTATGCACCCTCTACTTTTAAACATACGGACAAGCCACAAGTTGCCCGGCTCCTTTATCTTCCATTTGTGGGATAAAATTAGCACATTCCGGCTTGGCAATCGGGCAGCGGGTTCTAAAGCTGCATCCACTCGGTTTATTGAGCGGATTTGGAATATCCCCTTGCAATACTATGCGTTTTTTGTCCCTACGACGCGGGTCTGGTTGTGGTACGGCAGAGAGCAGTGCTTCGGTATAGGGATGTTTTGGCTCGAAAAACACCTGATCTGCTTCACCGATTTCCACCATATTTCCTAAATACATTACCGCAATTCTATTGGAAATATGATGAACTACCGACAAATCGTGAGCAATAAACAAATATGAAATCCCAAATTCCTGACGCAAATCTTCCATCAAGTTAATTACCTGCGCCTGTACAGAAACATCAAGCGCAGAAACCGGCTCGTCACAAATAATCAAATCCGGATTAGTTGCCAGTGCTCTGGCAATACCTATTCTCTGGCGCTGACCACCCGAAAATTCATGCGGAAAACGGGCAGCATACTCCGATTGTAGCCCCACCTTTTGAAGCAGCCATTCCACTTGGTCATTCACTTCTTTTTTCGACATTTCGGGTTTGTGTAATTCAATCGGTTCAGCCACGATTTGCTTTACGGAAAGCCGTGAATTAAGTGACGAATATGGATCTTGAAAAATCATCTGGATTTTCGAGCGATACTTCCTCATATCCTTTGTCGAAAGATTCGCGAGGTCGGTGGTTGTCCCATTTTTTTCATGGTAAATCACACTTCCGCTGATATGAACATCCGGTGAAACATGACGTAAAATATTGATAACTGCTCTACCTACGGTTGTTTTCCCGCAACCGGATTCACCTACAAGCCCAAGTGTTTCTCCGCGTCTTACCGTAAAACTAATACCGTCCACAGCTTTTACTTCCCCAACTTTTTGCTGGAAAAC
>CAZGNO010000121.1:0-8656 GCA_964527785.1 uncultured Chitinophagaceae bacterium | reverse complement strand
TGCCAAGCCGTTCTGATGTAACAGGTATCAGCGTAGAGCGCGGAATTACAGAAACGATTAAAGGAACAGGATTCGTAAACGGATCATTCAGCGATCCTCTTCCTCTTCCTGCACTTATGAGTGTGTATGTAGATGCGTTTACACAAGGTTTGGCACGTCCTGCCTTCAAATACACAACTAAAGATGCCGGTGTAGCCGACTCAACAATGGGTATTGTAGTATCCGGTGCAGGAACAAATGTTATCTACTTAGGTACTGACTGGCGTCACTTTGGCAAAAACGGCTCACGTACAGGTCTAGAGCGCGTATTACGTGGCGGCATAGACTTCTTCGACAATAATGACGGTAATGTAGTACCGGTAGAATTGACAGAATTCAACGCAGTAGCCACCGGTAAGAGTGTGAATGTATACTGGACAACCGCAAGTGAAGAGAAGAGCGCATGGTTTGAAGTAGAGCGCAAGTCAGCAACAGGCGGTTATACAACAGTATCAACGGTGCCTGCAGCCGGAAACAGCACAAACGTGCTGAACTACGGTATCAAAGACGAGAATGTTCAACGCGGCATGGAATATGTATATCGTTTGAAGAGCATAGACCAAGACGGTAAATACGGTTACTCGAAAGAAGTAGCAGTATCAATCGGCGGCTTGAACGGACTTGAAATTGGTGAGATATTCCCGACACCTGTACAAGGTTCAGGATCTGTAACTTACAGCATTGCAAACGATGGAATGGTAGAATTCAGCTTGTATGATATGATGGGTCGTAAATTGTTCGACATAGACAACGCATACCGTACAACAGGAGTCTATTCAGCCCAGGTAAACAGCAGTGAGCTTAGCAGCGGTATGTATCAATTAGTATTGAAAGTTGGCGGCGCAACAGCAGTACGCACGATGCAAGTAGTGAAATAAGCCCAAAAAGCAGATAGCAAGGATATAATTCTTGCCGGAATAAAGTTCAGCCCTTTGAGAGTAAAATCTCAAAGGGCTGAACTGCTTTTAAGCGGTCGAAAATTTATACGACAAAATTTCAGAACATGACTGCCAAAATTAGAAATGCCGAAAGACATAATTACTGATAGTGAGTAATTGGTGACACAGGAATTGCCATAATTTCCGAAAAAAAGTCAATTCAGCAGAAAAACATGAATTGGCACACATTTCGTAAATGATATCATTGTAATTGCGCATTTACAACCAAAATAGTTTAATAATAGAATAACCAAGAATTTTTAAGGAGTACTTACCATGACTATGTTGAAATTTGAGCCGTTTCGCGGCTTCGAGTCACTGACCAAACGTATGAATGAATTTGTAGGTGACATTGAAAAAGGTGTTCGCTTTGAAATTGGCGATTTTGCACCCCGTGTTGACATTTCTGAAGATGAAAAGAATATCTATCTTCATGCTGAGTTACCGGGTATTGCAAAAGAAGATGTAAAAGTCTCGGTTAACGAGGACAGACTTCTCACCCTAAAAGGCGAGAAAAAACGTAATGACAAAGTTGAAAACAAAAATTTTGTTCGTGTAGAACGTAACTACGGAAGTTTCGTAAGAACATTTGTTCTGCCTGAAAATGTAAATTTTGAGGCAATTGAAGCCAAATTTGATAATGGGGTTTTGGAAGTATCGCTTCCAAAAATTGATCCGGTAAAACCTAAAGATTTTTCAGTAGAAATTAAATAATCACTAAAAAATTCCCTGAATAGCAAGAAGGCGACCAGCAATTACGTTAGTCCCTTCTTGCTATTATTATAAACGAAAATCAAACTACTTTATACTTTTATATTACAATAATTAAGGACAAAACAATGAGTAAAACAATCGGAATTGACCTGGGAACAACGAATTCCTGTGTGTCGGTAATGGAAGGCGGCTCGCCGATAGTGATTGCCAATAGTGAAGGTGGACGTACAACTCCTTCAGTAGTGGGCTTTTCCAAAAGCGGTGAACGTCTAGTAGGACAAGCTGCAAAACGCCAGTCAATCACAAACCCAAAAAACACAGTATATTCGATAAAACGTTTTATGGGAAGACGCTACAATGAAGTAGGTGAAGAAGCGAAAATGGTTCCATACAGCGTAGCAGCATCAACTGACGGTAATGCAGTTAGAGTTGATATTGACGGTCGCTCGTATTCACCGCAGGAAATATCAGCAATGATACTTCAAAAAATGAAGCAAACTGCTGAGGACTATCTTGGGCAAAAAGTAACGGATGCTGTAATTACAGTTCCTGCTTACTTCAATGATGCACAGCGCCAGGCAACAAAAGATGCAGGTGAAATTGCAGGATTGAACGTAAAAAGAATTATTAACGAACCGACTGCAGCTGCACTTGCCTATGGTTTGGATAAAAAGGGACAGAATATCACTGTTGCTGTCTATGACTTAGGCGGCGGTACATTCGATGTTTCCATTCTAGAACTTGGCGATGGTGTTTTCCAAGTAAAATCTACCAATGGCGACACACACTTGGGCGGGGATAACTTTGACCAACGTATGATTGATTTTCTTGCTGATGAATTTTACAAACAAGAGAAAATTGACCTTCGTAAAGACCCAATGGCACTCCAACGTCTTCGTGAAGCGGGTGAAAAGGCAAAAATTGAACTTTCTCAAATGCTTCAAACTGATGTTAATCTTCCATTTATTACGGCAACAGCAGATGGTGCAAAACACCTTAACATAACTATTTCACGTGCTAAATTCGAATCGTTGTGTGCAGATTTGTTTGAGAAAACTCTCAAACCTTGCGAAATGGCTATCAAAGATGCTAAGATTAACCCTAGCCAAATTGATGAAGTTATTTTGGTGGGAGGTTCTACACGGATTCCAAAGATTCAAGAACTTGTAAAGAATTTCTTTGGGAAAGAACCATCGAAAGGTGTGAACCCTGATGAAGTTGTAGCTGTCGGTGCAGCTATCCAAGGCGGTGTTTTGACCGGTGACGTTACGGATGTATTATTGCTTGATGTTACTCCACTTACACTTGGAATTGAAACACTCGGCGGGGTAATGACTCCGATGATTCAGGCAAATACTACTATCCCTACGAAGAAAACAGAAACATATTCAACGGCTACAGACAGTCAAACCTCAGTAGAAATTCATATTCTGCAAGGTGAGCGTCCGATGGCACGTGATAACCGTTCATTAGGTAAATTCCATCTTGATGGTATTCCTCCGGCACCACGCGGTATACCGCAAGTAGAAGTTACATTTGATATTGATGCTAATGGTATTCTTCATGTTTCTGCAAAAGACAGAGCTTCCGGTAAAGAGCAAAACATTCGTATTACTTCCTCAAGCGGACTGGACAAGAGCGAAATTGAAAAAATGCGCCATGATGCACAAGAACACGCTACAGAAGATAAAAAACGTAAAGAAGAAATTGAAATGCGTAATCAAGCCGATAATCTTATCTACTCTACGGAAAAACAGCTTGCCGATCTGGGAGATAAGATTCCTGCTGATCACAAATCGAAAATTGAAGCTGCAAAAGAACGCCTCTCTGATGCTATTAAAAACAATCCTTCGGATGTTCGCGCTTCAATGGACTCACTCAATCAAATTTGGAGCGAAGCATCTACCAAGATGTATGAGCAAGCTGCTCCTCAAGACGGTCAAGCTGCAGGCGGTGAATCACAACAATCCAACGAGCCAAAAGTAGAAGAAGCGGATTATACAATAGTGGATGAGAAATAAATCTGTGTGACTGAATGGCAGCACAACTCCCCCCAAAATAGCGCGGATGCGGCACGATTGCCCTCCGCGCTTTTTTATTATGAACCTCAGTACTGAGGAAGAGAAAATAGAGGTTCTATAGCTTTAGATTCAACTGCACATAAATACAATACAAACGCAACACAAAGATACATTGCAATTGTAATCAAAGCTGAAGAACCAAAAAATTTCAAAGCAGTGCCCGACGATGCCTTCGGTGTGAATTTCCCGCCAGAAATATCTACCATTGAAAACATTTCATCTATCAACAAATGGGTAAGAAATCCTATCACCGCACTTGATGCAGCTAGATTTTGTACAAGATTAGGTGAATGTCGAAATGCCATGAACACCAATCCACCCCAAATTATCGCAGCAGGAATACTGTGGATAATCCCACGATGGACAGTAAAACGCTTAATTATTTCTTTGATAATGAATCGAGCTCCCAGATATGCTCCAAACGACAGCAGTAAAATTTGCGAGGCAGTAAGTGAATGTAGAGATATTGCTTGTAATACAAAAACGGGAGCTAAAGCACCGGCAATGCTTACAATGTACTCTGTCGGTTTGCTCATCGGACTATCAATATCAGGCATTAATCCTCCAATTCCGCAAAGTACTGCGCAAGCAAATGAATCTGTCGGTGAAACGTGGAATAGATACATTGTACCCATACCGCAAGCAGCACCCGCAATCACCGAACCTGTAAGATGATGAGCAAAATTACCCATTAGTCAAATTTTTAAATAAAGGTATGACCTATCAAACCTATTTTGCAGGAACAAGGAAAAATACTACTAAAAATAGAACACTCAGCAAGAATAAAGTCCTGCGGGCACGAAGAGCATCAATTTGTTTATAATGATGCCAAATATGCGCGAGAGAATAACAAACTGCAACAACAGCAGCCGTTAGAATTAAAATCTCAAATGGAGATACTATGGTTGGGAGGAAGTGCTTGATACCAACATTAGCAACAGTTCCGTAAATTATCATTCCTTGTAATAAATAAATAAATAGTGATTCCTGCCCGCAAAGCACTAATAAATCAGTTACTCGCTTAAACCTGCGAAAATAACTCTCTGTAAGATACAGTAATCCGAAGGCAGCAATAATTCCTGAAGTACGGAAAATGGAATGACCCGGAGAAGAAAACCACCAGTCTTGCCAGCCGGGATATTGAAACGGTAAATCTTTGATAATAAAAACAAGGAAAGGACTGACTACACCGACAATCACAAGCCATTTTGCAAATTCCTTTTGATTCTTTGCTTGCATGAATAAACCGGTAATTGCTGCACCGGCAAAGAAATATCCACTCCATGGTAATAACGGGAATGGGGAAACTGTTTGGCGGGCAAATAGTGTTGCGGGGAATAAGGGCATTAATTGGAATACATCAGTTGCCCATACAAGTGGAGTTACAAAGAAAATTACTAATGAAAGAAGTCCGAATATCCACACAAGCGGTACTTTGCGAGGGAGAATCAATACCACTGCCAGAGCTATAAGAGATGAATATACAATACAATGTAAGACATCGGATTGTAGAATTGATAGAACTTGCTCAGGGGTTGAGTGAATGATTCTCCAAAATGAAAATTCGGGGAAATGTGCCCAATACGCAGCCGCAAGAATAAAACCTAAGCGACGTAAGTATTGCCAAAAAGGAGGAGCAAACTTTTTGTATTCCTCAACCTTGCGCGAGGCAGCAATCCAAAAACCCGCTCCTGCACAAAAAATAAAACAGACGGCTACAAATCCGTTTGAAATACTGACACCGCTGAAAAACCAACCGTTATGGTATTGCGAATTCAAAAAAGAATTGACCAAATGAGTTTCAATCATCCATATTGCTGCAAGACCGCGCAGCAAATCTATAAAGATTAATCGTTGTTTCGGTTGGGGAACTGTCTGAGTGCTCATTATTTACCGTTTATTGAGTTTTTGAATGTCATTTCCTGTCAATATTCTCCCCAAGCAGAGCCATTATCGCCATTCGGGTAGCTACGCCATTCGTCACCTGCTTTTGAATAACAGATTGAGTAGCGTGCGCTACATCATGGTCAATTTCTACACCGTAATTTACCGGACCCGGATGCATGATAAGTAAGTTCGGCTTTCGTTGAAGATGAATCATTTTTACGCCATAAAACCGTGAAAACTCTTCTAAATTTGGAAGTAAACCGCCCTCCATGCGTTCACGTTGGATGCGGAGAACATTCAGACCGTCAGCCCATTCCACAGCATCATCTATTGTGCGGAATATTGATACTCCCCAATTTGTAAAATCATAAGGAAGAAGGGTTCCCGGTGCCAGTAATCCAACGTTTGCTCCAAGGGTTTTCAGTAAAATAGCTGTGGAGCGTGCAACTCTGCTGTGAAGAATATCACCTACAATGCAGATGTGCTTTCCAGTAAGTTCACCCAAATACTGTTGCATCGTTAATATGTCGAGTAATCCTTGTGTAGGGTGTTGGTGCTGTCCGTCGCCGGCATTAAGAAATGAGCAATCGGAGAACCTGCTCATCAATTCGACAGCACCTGAGCATGAATGCCGTACAAGCCACATATCCACACCCATTGCATCAACGGTATTCAGTGTGTCAATGAGAGATTCCCCTTTGGATAAGCTGCTAGCCGATGCAGTAAATGATAGAACATCCGCACCTAACCGCCTTGCTGCTATCTCGAATGATAGTTTTGTGCGCGTAGACCCCTCAAAAAATGCGCTGACGACAGTTCTGCCACGAAGATAATCATAGTTGTTTGCTGCAGAAATTCCCTTGTTTAGAAAATCGGTTGCAAGGGTAGTAATAGTACGAATATCGGATGCTGAGAGCTGACTTGCTGAAAGGAGATGCTTGTGCGGGAATATGTTTGTCATAAAAGTATTTGGGTATATAACAAATTACACTGCAAAAATATCAACTGCAAAAATATGATTTACTGCTGAAGTTTCGGTTACAACGCAAACAAAAAAGCCGTCCTCTATGGAACGGCTTTCAAGATGATAGGCAAATTTTGCAACAAGCGTCATACTCCATCTTCTTAGGAAGTAACAGTATTATCCATTGCTATTGACGACTGTTTTAAGCGATTTTCCGGGAGCGAATCTCGGCACGTTTCTGGCAGCAATATCAACTGCTTCACCTGTTCGTGGGTTTTTACCTGTTCGAGCGCTCCGTTTTGAAACGCCGAAAGTACCAAAACCAATAAGCGAAACTGATCCGCCTTTTCCTAACTGCTCTGTAATTGCACTAACAAAACCGTTGAGTGCCTTTTCGCTATCAACTTTGGTCAAGCCAGAGCTTGCAGCAATACTTGCGACTAATTCCTGTTTATTCACGGATGCCCTCCCTTCTATAATTTTCTACAATTGTTTATTGCACCGCAAAATTACTTTATTTTGTGGTACTTATCAAGCGTTTTTTTTCGGTTAACTGTGTTTTTTGGAAAATTACAGTATTATGAGATTATTACCGAATAGTAATCCGGTGTTATCAGTAATCAACATAACCGGATAGTAGACAGGAAAGAGTGTAAATTCAACACATCATCGAAAGAAAAAAACGAGTAAAATAATAACAATAGTAGTATATTGCTTGGCAATTGAAGTGTACTTTATTAAATTACCTTTTTTATTCTGATGTGTAGAATGGAGTTTTTCGCTAAAGGTAATCGTCACGTTTTCTCAGACTGATTGGAACGTCAATTAACAGTAAATAGAACAAATTAGATGCTGCCGGACAATTCACAATGACAAATGATCAAGCTATGAAGAAAGCAATCGAGCTTGCGTTTCGCGGGACAGGTTCGGTAAGCCCTAATCCTCTTGTAGGATGTATGCTTCTTAAAAACGACAGGATAATCGGAGAAGGGTGGCATCATGAGTTTGGCGGAGCACACGCTGAAGTCGAAGCAGTAAATAGTGCGACAGAAGATGTAGCGGGTGCGACGGCTATTGTAACACTTGAGCCATGTTCACATTTCGGAAAAACGCCTCCCTGTGCCGATTTGCTTATTCAAAAAGGAATAAAGCGAGTCGTTATTGGAATCGAAGACGTGAATCCGCTAGTTGCAGGGGATGGAATAGCGAAGCTGAGAGCAGCAGGAATTGAAGTGGAAACAGGAATTATGGCAGATGAATGTTTGTGGTTAATCAGGTATTATTCAAAAAATATTACGACAGGAATGCCGTATATTGTTGCAAAAATTGCACAAACAATAGATGGTTGTATTGCGACAGAGAATGGAGAATCACAATGGATTACAAGCGAGGAGAGTCGCCGAAGGACTCATCAACTCCGTAGCGAATTGGATGCAGTTCTTGTAGGGAAATCTACAGCTCTCAATGATAATCCTTCCCTTACTGTTCGTATGGCTGCAGGAAGGCAACCGTGGCGTGTAGTATTGGATACTAATCTTACGCTTCCACTCTCGCTTAGGGTATTTACCGATGAGTTTCGTTTACGAACGATTGTCTGCTGCAACGAACACAAAGCATCGTCCAAAAAAGCTGACGAATTACGAAGTGAGGGAGTTAAAGTAATAGGGATTGAAACAAATAATATCGGGTTACTTAATCTTCGAGTGGTTTTTTCGAGGTTATCCGATGAATTCAGAATTGCTTCAGTCATGGTGGAGGGCGGCTCAAGATTGATGTCATCACTTGTAAGTGACGAGTTAATAGATGAGTATCATTTTTTTATAGCTCCTATGATTGTGGGAAAGGGGTTGAGGGTATTCGGAGAATATTCAGCTCCTTCACTGGCTGAGAGTACAAAACTAAAAATTATCTCTACGGAACAGTGTGAAGCCGATATTCATATCGTTGCAGTATAATTGGGTGCTAAGTACTAAGACAGAATTAATTGAAAATCAAAGTGCTGTCATTCTGAGTTCCAGATAGTCGCCGAGCCG
>CAZGNO010000120.1:0-8784 GCA_964527785.1 uncultured Chitinophagaceae bacterium | reverse complement strand
GTCATTGCATTATTTTGTAGGCGGCTCGGCGACTATCAGGAACTCAGCATGACAAGCTGGTTACGTCACAAAGAGCCCACCCGGAAGGGTTTAATTACTTGCAAAATTATTTAAAATAATTATGTCCTTTTACTTATACTTAAATAGCAATACCAAATAATTTACTTGATTTTGTATTTCGGTTGTTTTAGTCCAAGCACTTAAGTAAGGGGACAAAAATAATCGTATTATTCGAATAGCTGTCATTCTGATGGAGTCTTCGACTGAAGAATCTCAGCTATGCACTACAAAAACTGGACTGAACAGCATACGGAGATTCTTCGCTGCCGCTCAGAATGACTGAACTAAATTTAGCAATTTAATCTGTCCCAGCACTTACTTCTTTCAAAAAAACAATTGTTAATTATGATGGCTATTCTTTCTCCTGTACTCACTACGCTGATGATGTGTTTTTTGTGTACAGGGGTTTCATATACCCAAACGAATGTAATACACTCAATCATATTTAACCCGACATTCGGGAATTCGAGATTGGTGCCGAATGAATCTTATTACAAAATAAACAACAGTGACAGCATTCAAATCCAAACTTTGAAGATGTATATTTCAAAAATTCAATTCTTAGAAAATAATACGGTTGTATATGAAGAGGAAAATAGTTTTCATTTGATAGATGTTAATGATGAAAAATCGCTTGTAATTGATTGCTCGGTACTGTCAGCAGTAAAGTTCAATCAAATATCATTTGCTATTGGGATTGACAGCAATACCAATGTTTCGGGAGCAATGGGGGGCGTTCTGGACCCAACACGCGGAATGTACTGGACTTGGCAAAGCGGTTACATTAATTTTAAATTAGAAGGGAAAAGTAACCTCTGTAGAACTCGTAATAATGAGTTCCAATTTCACATCGGGGGGTATCTGCTGCCGTTTACTACTTTGCAAACGGTAACGCTGAATGCTAATCAAAATCGGCAAATAACTATTGATATTGATTTGAAGAAGTTGATTGATGATGTAGATTTAGCAAAGCTGAATCACATTATGTCTCCGAGTAAAGAAGCTGCACTTTTTTCCGAAAAAACTATGAAAATTTTTAGTGTTCACTAGGTCACGTTTGTCATTTCCGAATGGCTTCTCTTCATAAAACTGTTGCTTAATGAATAAAAAAATACTGCTTTTCGTGATGGTTTGTGCGTTGCTGACTGCATTTATCAGCAGCCAAGAACAATTGTTTACCATACCGCCAAACTGGTCACAACCTCTCTATGATTTTTCTAAAAATCCACTTTCACCTGAAAAAATCGAAATAGGCAAAGCATTATTCTATGACCCGATTCTTTCTCGAAACAATTCAATCTCGTGTGCAAGTTGCCATTCGCAATACACTGCATTTACCCATGCCGATCATGCGCTAAGTCATGGAATTGACGATAGAATCGGCACAAGAAATGCACCAGCACTGATGAATCTGGCTTGGAGTAATGAATTTATGTGGGATGGAGCAATACACCATCTCGATATGCAGGCACTTGCACCAATAAACCATCCGGATGAGATGGGCGAAACAACTAAAAACGTAGTTGATAAACTGCAGAAATCAACTCTATATCCTGCGTTATTTGCAAAAGCATTCGGAGACAGAGTAATTACCGGCGAATATATGCTCAAGTCAATTTCTCAGTTCATGCTTACTATGGTGAGCTCTGATTCCAAATATGATAGTGTGATGAGGAAACATACAGAATTCACAACACAAGAAACAAGGGGTTATATTCTGTTTAGGCAGCACTGTTCGTCGTGCCACGTCGAGCCATATTTTACAAGTTTCCAATTTGAAAATAACGGATTACCGGTTGATAGTACTTTGAACGATTACGGCAGGATGAGGATAACACAAAATTCAGGTGATTCCTTAAAATTCAAAGTGCCAACCCTCCGTAATATAGAGTTTTCCTATCCATATATGCATGACGGACGTTTTAAGAAATTATCTGATGTTCTTAAACACTACACTTCAGGCATTCATCATTCAAAAACGCTCTCCAAACAATTACAAAATCCGATAGTACTTTCTTCAGATGAAAAGGTAGATATTACTGCATTTTTGCTCACACTGACTGACAGAAGTTTTCTGTTCAATCCAAAATTCTCGTATCCAAAGCATATTTTCTTGCAACCGTCAAAAGATTGAATTAAATATGCCCGGATCAGATGTGGCAATGTTGGAGATATGACAATAGAGTCCAACCATTATGGGACAACTGAAAACAAATTTATATAGCCATGAAGTTTTAAATAAAGGAAGGTAGTTATCTTCCTTTATCAATTAATGTATTGAGATGAGTTGTAACAATATTGGGCAGGATAATGTCACTACTATAAAAATATAACGAATAAATAGAGTTATGGAAAATTGTTGTGAGATGCATGATACTTACGAGACAGAATTTTTCGTTAAATTTACAATATCAAAATTGAATTTCAAATAGAGCATATGTATTTTTATTTATAGTATTGAGGAACAGGTGTATGAAATCTGAAATATACAAAGTATATGGTAAAACAATTATTGCAGTATTATTTCTCTTGTTTGGAAGTTTGGAAGCAATTGCCCAAACGAATCCGGTAATAACTTCTTGGTTGATAAATACTACCGGTATTAAAGGGCGGCATTATGTGAAGGGTAATTCAACTCCAATCAATGATGATGTTCTTGCAAATGTACAAACCGTTCAGTATTCCGTTGCTTCGGTATATATCAGCACAAAAGGGATACCTGCTTATATAACAGGACCGTTTCAGGATGGGAATCCTTCTCTGGCTTCAAATCAAAATGCAATTTTCAAACTTCCTCTCAATCCTGTCCAAAATACCGGAACTACAACGGCAACCACCCCCGGAAATATAGGTATATTTATTAATGGTGTAGCTTTGTTTGACTTTAGAGATGCAGCTTCATGGCAAAATTCATCGAATTCGCTCAAGGGAGGTCCATTCGGAGGAATGGGTGACGGCGTCTGGAACAGGGATGCTGTGGTCGGCGAACGCTTGGGGTTCGATTGTGCCAAAGCACACCCCGCTATGGGAAATTATCATCATCATCAAAATCCGAGTGCTTTTAATTTGGATTTGAAAGTTATTTCAAATGTTTGTGATTTGTATGCAGCCGACGGGTTATATGCTATTGACAGTGCAAAGCATTCCCCGCTTATTGGGTTTGCCTATGACGGATTTCCTATCTATGGGGCGTATGCCTATAAAAATGCTGACGGAACCGGTGGTATTACTCGTATGAAATCCAGTTATGTTTACAGGAATATCACTACCCGAACCACGTATGCCAACGGCTCTACTGTAACTGCAGGACCAGCCGTAAGCACTACCTATCCTCTGGGATATTTCAGAGAAGACTATCAGTATAACCCTACTTCTACAGCAACTCCCGATTATCTTGATGAACATAACGGAAGATTTTGCGTAACTCCCGAATACCCAAATGGTATCTATTGCTATTTTGCTACAGTGGATGAAAATTGGAACTCAGCGTATCCATACGCTGTAGGACCCACATTCTATGGAGTAAAAACTGCATCAAAGGTAACTTCCATTTCCGAATCCGTAACAACATACGAGAAAAATGCATTGACTCTGGCTGTCTCTGCCAATAATCTTACCATCTTTGCTCCTGCCGGAAGTACAAAAACATTTGATATTACCTCAAATACAGATTGGACTGTAACAAGCAATCAACCGTGGCTGTCAGTTGAAAAAGTAATCGGAACGGGTAATGCAACAATAACCGTAACTGCTCAAGCAAATACACTTATCACAACCCGCGAAGCAACAGTTACGGTTACGGGAACGGGAGTAACTGCCCAAACCGTCACAGTTACCCAAGATGGAGCAGGAGTTATGCTTTTAGTATCAACCGATACTTTAACTATTGGAACTCAAGAGAACAGTACAAGAACATTTGATATTACTTCAAATACTGCATGGACTGCCAAAAGCAATCAGACATGGTTGGCAGTGGGTACAGCAAGTGGTAACGGAAATGCAAGTGTCATACTGACTGCCAGTGCAAACACAGACAGCTTGCCTAGAGCTGCTGTAGTAACTGTTGAGGCATCGGGAGCAAGTAACAGGATAGTTTCGGTAACTCAAAAAGGAGTGAAAATTACCGGTATTGAGACCGGTGAAAAGGACGAATTGAATATTATGGTCTACCCGAATCCGACAAGTGATTTGATAGCTGTTCAAATCAATAGTGTAAACTATGAAAACATTGAGTTGGAACTGTACGATAATCTTGGAAAATTCATCCAAAAAGCGATGCTGTTTCAAGGGAGTACTATTGTGTATTTCGACACTCGAACATTGTATAGCGGGGAGTATACAATACGTATTCCAAGTAATAGAGGAGTTATTACCAAAAAAGTAGTATTGGTGAAATAGTTAAGAACTGTTTACTCAAAGCTCTGTCAGGTACGGTTTGCAATCGTTCTGATGGAGCTTTTTTTTAAAAGTTTCCTATGTAAGCTGAAAACTACCCGTCTATAAATGACATCTTGTAAGAAGTAGAGATGGTCAACGTAACAATAAGATAATAAAATAGATAGAGTTGAAACGTAGGGGCGTATTGAATACGCCCGAAGCTCGCGTTTTTATGGTTTATATTTATGGGCTTATTCAATACGCCCATACACATATCTTATTTTTTTTGTTATTGCATTATTTTGTAGCCGGCTTAGCGGCTATCAGGAACTCAGCATAACAATCAAGCTCTAGTCACTCAGAGCCCGCATTGAAGTGTTCAATTACTTGCCAAATTATGGATATTATTGAGATGATTATTTTAGTCCCGTCACTTACCTACCAAATGCCTACCCTTCATTTAATTCTGTCTCAGTATTTAATACTTTCCATCAGAAGATTATATTTTTCAATACAGGGTATTTCGTAAAACTACTTCAGCGAAACTACGAACAAACCTGTCAAATTCTAAAGATGGAATGATTCTCATTTAAATATTGTTGATTCGAACTAACAGCTAATCTGTATCCGGTCAATTTCAAAACCTCACCAATAAAAAACACCGTTTGTCTATTATTTTTCTATTGCCGATGTACATACAATCAAAAAAAATGAACATAACTTTGTATGTGGGTGACTTTAGAACAATAGCGAACATAAAAGAAGCTTATATTCATTCTTAATGAGATACCTCTACCGAATATGATTCGCTTCTTTGGATTTAAGGTATTATGTTCTATTGTCTAGTAAAACTCACATATCTAATAGTATATATACGGTCTTTTTTTTATTCTATATTTTTAAAGGATTTTGCATGAAATCTCTGTTTCTGTTTTGTATAGGTGTCTTACTTGTAGTAGGTCTTCAAACTGCTTCGTCGCAGATGCCTCGTAATTTCACGGTTCAAGGCGTGATTACAGACAGTACTTCAAAACCGGTAGCCGATGGAATGCATACAATCGTAATTACGCTGTATGACAAACAAGTAGGCGGAAACGCACTTCATTCAGAGGAATTTACTCTTCCTCTCACAAAAGGGTTGTTTAATCTGACACTTGGCTCAGTTAAGCCCTTATCATCTGCAATTACTTTCGACAAACAGTATTTTGTCGGTATTGCTTATGATAATAAAGAAGAAGTTGCGCGTATTCCGTTGAGCTCGGTTCCGTATGCACTCATGACGGAAAATGTACCGGACGGGAGCATCACAACAAGCAAATTAGCCGATGGCAGCATTACTACTTCGAAAATTCTGGACGGTAGTATTACATTGGATAAACTGTCAATAGAGCTACAAAACGAAAAGAAAACTACAAAAGGTCTTGCAAATTCTGCAACAGGGCAATTTGCATTTATCGGCGGGGGAAATAACAACATTGCCTCCGGGAATTATTCATCCGTAGTAGGAGGACTCACCAACAAAGCCCAAGCACATTATGCAATTGCAGCCGGAGGTAATACCAATACTGCAAATGCTCTCTATTCTACTGTGAGCGGAGGTAATTCAAACCAAGCAAGCGGTGCAAGTGCAACAGTAGGCGGCGGCTCATCGAATACAGCCGGTAATACAAATGCAACAATTGGAGGTGGTGCAAGTAATTCTGCCTCTGCTACATACACTACAATCAGTGGCGGTAATTCAAATATTGCAAATACAAATCAAGCCACTGTAGGTGGCGGATATAACAACAAAGCTCAAGCAACTGCCGCAATAGTAGGCGGTGGTACAAATAATATAGCATCCGGTGCATATTCGGCTATTACCGGAGGAACGAATAATCTGGCTAATCAAACATACAGTACCATCGGAGGTGGTAATGATAATACCTCGTCTGCTTCGCAATCTACTGTAGGTGGTGGTGGCTTGAACACGGCATCAGGTGCATCCTCCACTGTGAGTGGAGGAGAATCAAACCTTGCTAACAACCAGTACACAACTATTGGCGGTGGAAAGGACAATTTGGCATCAGCTATTTATGCAACAGTTGGCGGTGGTAATGAAAACAATGCAACTGCTAACTCAACAACAGTTGGTGGCGGTAACAGCAACCAAGCAACCGCTACAAATGCAACAGTAGGCGGCGGATACAATAATTCGGCATCGGGGGTAAGTTCTGGCGTTGCTGCAGGTCAAAACAATTCTGCAACTGAGACAAATGCTTTTGTCGGCGGTGGTACTACCAATCTTTCTCAAGCATTATCGGGTACAATTGGTGGTGGAGATAACAACCAGAACACAGGTCAATACGGAACTATCGGCGGTGGTAAGGAAAATACCCAGACTTCTACATCAGGTACAATTGGCGGCGGCATGAATAATATTGTACGGAATAGCTCTACTGCAAGTACTATAGGAGGTGGACGCGAAAATGCAATTGGTGATAATTCATATTATAGTACGATTGCCGGTGGACACCTGAATTCAGTACCAAATACAGACAGTGCAGCAATCGGTGGCGGCTCGAAGAACTCAGTAGCAGATGAATCAGACGCTTCAACCATCGGTGGCGGGTCAGATAACAAGATCCAAACCAATTCACTTCTATCTACTATCGGTGGTGGCTGGACAAATACTGTAACCAATACTGACAGCGCAACCATCGGTGGCGGTTCGGTAAATTCGGTGCTCGCCGAATCAGACGGTTCAACAATTAGCGGTGGTTCTGATAATACGATTATGAATGCAGCAACACTGAGTACTATCGGTGGCGGACGTTTGAATATGACCAATAATACTGACAGTACAACCATCGGCGGCGGGTCGAACAATACAATCGTCAATGAATCTGATGCTTCAACAATCGGTGGCGGTTCGGACAATACAATTCAAACTACGTCCTTAGTCTCTACTATCGGTGGCGGCTGGACGAATACTATTACCAATACGGATAGCGCAACGATCGGCGGCGGTGCAAAGAATACTGTCATTGATGAGTCAGACGGTTCCACAATTAGCGGCGGTGCAGATAACCTCGTCACAACGACCGCAACCATAGGAACGATCGGTGGCGGTAGAATGAATACATTAAATAATACGGACAGTTCAACGATCGGTGGCGGAACAAATAACACAGTATTGAATGATGCAGACGGTTCCACTATCGGCGGCGGCTCGGACAATACAATTCAAACTACATCCTTAATCTCTACTATCGGTGGTGGCTGGACGAATACTGTAACAAATACAGACAGCGCGACGATCGGTGGCGGTGCAATGAACACAATTATCAATGAATCAGATGCATCCACTATCGCAGGCGGTGCAGACAACATGGTAATTGACTCCTCCACAGTAGGAACCATCGGCGGCGGTCGCATGAACACACTGAATAATACGGACAGTTCCACAATCGGTGGCGGAACAAATAATACGGTGTTGAATGATGCAGACGCTTCAACTATCGGTGGCGGTTCGGACAATACAATTCAAACTACGTCCTTAGTCTCCACAATCGGTGGCGGCTGGACGAATACAGTAACAAATACAGACAGCGCGACCATCGGTGGCGGAGCAATGAACACAATTATCAATGAATCGGATGCATCCACTATCGCAGGCGGTGCAGACAACATGGTAATTGACTCCTCCACAGTAGGAACCATCGGCGGCGGTCGCATGAACACACTGAATAATACGGACAGTTCCACAATCGGTGGCGGAACAAATAATACGGTGTTGAATGATGCAGACGCTTCAACTATCGGTGGCGGTTCGGACAATACAATTCAAACTACGTCCTTAGTCTCCACAATCGGTGGCGGCTGGACGAATACAGTAACAAATACAGACAGCGCGACCATCGGTGGCGGAGCAAAGAATACCATCGTAGATGAATCGGACGGTTCGACCATCGGCGGTGGGGCAGATAACCTCGTAACGACGACCGCAACAGTAGGAACGATCGGTGGCGGTAGAATGAATACATTAAATAATACGGACAGTTCAACGATCGGTGGCGGAACAAATAACACAGTATTGAATGATGCAGACGGTTCCACTATCGGCGGCGGCTCGGACAATACAATTCAAACTACATCCTTAATCTCTACTATCGGTGGTGGCTGGACGAATACTGTAACAAATACAGACAGCGCGACCATCGGTGGCGGAGCAAAGAATACCATCGTAGATGAATCGGACGGTTCGACCATCGGCGGTGGGGCAGATAACCTCGTAACGACGACCGCAACAGTAGGAACGATCGGTGGCGGTAGAATGAATACATTAAATAATACGGACAGTTCAAC
>CAZGNO010000119.1:0-8841 GCA_964527785.1 uncultured Chitinophagaceae bacterium | reverse complement strand
ATGCCATTGTATTATTTTGTAGGCGGCTTTGCGACTATCTGGAACTGTAAATGACATCTCTTAAAATTGTCTGTCATTCTGAGAGCAGCGAAGAATCTCCGTTAGCGTATCCGTCCAGCAGATTTTCACGTTCTAATAGATTCTGCAGTCGGAGACTCCAGTAAATGACATCATTACGCCTGTTGTCATTCAGAGGGCTTCTTAGACCGAAGAATCTCTGTTTAAGGGATTCTCAAAAATTAATAAATGTTGTAAAAAAAGAAGTTAAGCTCAGATGATAAAGAAAAATATAATTCTCAAGATTCGATTAAACTGAGATTCTTCAGTCGAGGACTCCTTCAGAATGACAGAAGGCAAATTTACTCTTTTATGCCATTGTATTATTTTGTAGGCGGCTTTGCGACTATCTGGAACTCAGAGTGACATAACTTATTTTGTCCCTGCACCTATTTTATAATTGTAAACAACGCACCAATAGTTCTCTGTCTTGAACATATCCTTAGAACATACGTACCACTGGCTAATTCGTCAATATACATATTTTTAGGAAGACGAATGTCCGTCAATGTTAGTTGAGTACGTCCGTATATGTCGGTTACCTCGATACCCACATTGTCATTGCCACACACATTGCAACTTATCAATACTTGGCTTCCGGCGGGATTTGGAGCAATCCGGACTTCCCCGCTTACAGAAACTGTCTCCTCTGATGATAAACTCTGTGAAGGACTGATAACAGCCAGCGACCCTGTCTTTACTCCTCCTGTGACCGTAAAACTCCCGCCAGCATATATTTCGTTCTCAACGGATGCCAATGATAGAACACTTCCATTTGTACCCGGATTCCAGTCCGTCACCCGACCGTTTTTGTCAATTGCAGCAAGATGGTTGCGCTGTGCGTTTCCTATGGATGAAAAATTCCCGCCGACATAGATAATATTATTATGGATAGTTAAGGCATTCACCTCACCATTTACGGCAGGTGACCAGTCGGTAATTGTTCCGTCCAGACCGATTGCAACGATATTCTGGCGAGACAGCCCTCCAAATTGCGTAAATAGCCCTCCTGCATAAACCGTAGAGCCGTCTATTGCTATCGTATTTATAGTGACAAAATCATGAGGATTAGGATTCCAATCTGTTATTTCTCCTTTATCGGTTACGGCAAGAATACCGCTTCGTTTCTGCCCGTTCACCTCCAAAAACTGTCCGCCGATGTAACAGATTTGCTCGCTCGCTGCAATACAGTTGAATGTAAATTTATTGGGGTCAAGCTGCCAGTTAGTGACAGTTCCTGACGCATCAATACAGGCGGCTTTGTTGCGTGAGCTTTCACCAATTGAAGTAAAGGCACCAACAGCATAAATTTTGTCATTGCTTACGGCCAGTGAATATACATTCTTGTCGGCAATGGGATTCCATTCGGCAATTTCCCCTGTAGTTTTGATTGCAGCAAGATGACTACGCTGCATAGTACCTATTTCCGAGAAATTACCTCCGCAATAGACAGCCCCATTGCTGACAGCAAGTGATTGTACAAAATCATTTGCAGAAGGATTCCAACCGGTTAATGCCCCGTTTGCATCAACTGCTGCAAGAAATTTTCGTTCCTGAACTCCAACTCCTGTAAAATCACCGCCTACATATACTTCGTTTCCTGTGCTTGCAATTGCCCTCACTGCTCCGTTTGTCGCTGGATACCAGTCTGTGAGTTCGCCGTTTGTATCTACGGCAGCAAGATTATTTCGCGACTGTCCGTCAATTGCGGTATATTCTCCGCCTATATAGAGCTTGTCGCCATTCAGATTGATACTCATGACCAATCCGTTGACCTTCGGATTCCAATTGGTACTGTAGCCGTTCATACGACCGATGGCTGTCAGAATATAACTTCCCGCAACATACACCTTGCTGTCGGTCACGGCAATTGATGTAATACCGTCACCGCCTACACTTGCATTTAAACTGACATACTCGCCTGATGTGTCTATTGCGGTAAGATAAGTGCGAAAAATACTGTTTTTCTTGGTACTCCCTCCGGCATAAATCTTATTCTTATAGATGGCAAGGGCTTTGATAAAGGTTGTGGAATCATTATTCGGATTCCATTTGAGTAGGTTGCTCTGTATACTGATTGCAGCAAGGTTGTAGCGAACTGCATCGTTAATTTTTCTGAAATCACCACCTATATAGAGCGTGTTATTTTGGAAAGCAAGAGCATTCACACTGCTTCCACTTATTACAGGATTCCATGGTTCGACCCTTCCGCTTACGTCAATAATTGCAAGGTACTGATGCGGCAGACCTGAAACGCTTGTGAAATCCCCTCCCATAACAATTGAACTACCAACCATGAGAAGCGTCCTTACGGTAGCGTCAGGTTTAGGATTCCAATCTGTAACGATGCCCGCAGAACTAATATGTGCTGCATTCTGACGAAGTGAATCACCAACCCTGCTGAACAGACCGCCAATATAATAACCGCCGTTACCATCGCCAATACATATATGGACGCTGCCGATTACTACAGGTGAATTTTGGATGACCGTTCCTTTTTGGCGGTCAATACGCACCCCGCTTCCTGTTTGTGGACCGTAGTTTTGGAATGTACCGCCCAGGTATGTTATGCCTGTGGTGCTGTCACGGGCAATAGTTCTTACTTCCCCGTCAAAAGTGTTTGGCAGAACCTTCACTGTTTGAGCATAACATAAACCGGCAGTGTTAAAAAGAAAGGCAAATAATGGAACGAAACACTTGTTTTTCATGGGTCTTCCCATAGTAGGAATAATGTTTTCCAACGAAATGTACTCTATCCGTAGCAGGACACCGAAAACTCACATAAGTTACATATAATACAAAAATAAATTAAGAGATATTACATTGGTAGTTTTTGGATACTATATGATGTAATTGAAGTCAAGTCGGTTGCTACAACCGACTATAAATACTTGCCAAATATGGTTTTTTGTATAAGGTCAGTTGTAGCAACTGACCTGACTTTTCAATAGATGACAAAACAACAACATATGTTACTTCTTAACTTATATTAGTATAAGATGTTTAGCTTTGTATGATTATCAGGACTGTACAGCGACTTCTAACCTTACAAAAAAGACCTTGCAGGTTCCAAAACTTGCAAGGTCTCTAATTCATACCCAATCACTTGAAAATTCAAAGCTCTCCTGCTCAAACGCAGACTTCTTCCTTACCCACTATTTTTTTCAACAGGAGTGGATTTGTTTTGGTTGTATCCACCATAATCAGTCCATCCACTACATTGCTAAACGCCATATCTCGGTTGAATCCGATTAATTTCCCACCCAACCTGAGGTAATGTTTGATAAGCATTGGCACACCTTTACCATCCGGTTCTAATTCTGAAACTAACGCTGAAAGCTGTTCGACCGAGGCGCAGCTCGCACCCAAACGCACTGCAAATTGTGCATCAAATAAATTTCGGTCAGGATTACGAGGTTTTACATATTTAGCAAGCTCTTCATCAAAAACATGATTTTCAAGGAATGAAATCATCATTTTACGTGACTGCGGACGGTATTCATTGCTGATACTGACAGCTCCAAACAGTACCTTATACTCAGGATAGAGCTGCATGAACTGTCCAATTCCTTTCCAAAGCATCAGCAGTGCGGCACTACGCTGATATTCAAGCCGTACAAACGACCTGCCAAGTTCGAGTGCAGGAGAAATACGCTTTAAGAATTTCTTTTTGATTTTGAAAAGGGAGTGTATATACAATCCCTTTCTACCGTATTTCTCAACAATGACGTCTGTTCTGCCGATACGGTATGCCCCTGCAATCTCCTGACGGGCAGCATTCCACACAAAAATATGCGTGTAATACATATCATATTCGTCTACATCGGAAGGTTTGCCTGTTCCCTCACCAACTCCTCGAAAAGTAATTTCACGCAGACGACCTATTTCCCGTACAACCTTCGGAGCTTGCTCTTCCTGTGCATAAAACACAAAGAAGTCACCGGATGCAAAGAGCATTTGCTTCCGTGGCAATTGCTCTATTTCAGTAGCAATGCTATCGCTTGCCTCTCCTTTATGAATCGGCAGATTTGGTATAGATTCATCATTTGGAATCAGTACTTTCTGTTTTTCTTTGAGAACATAAACACTGCTCCGCAGAAAATCCGTCATTGCAGTATCATCGTAGCCGACAAGTCTGGACGGTTGAAGAATAGTACCGATTGTCACGTGGAGTTTGCTGTTATGTATATTTACAAATTCTTGCGGAAGCATTGCAGTCCTCAGTAACGGATGAACCAAACCCGCCATTTGGAAGCGCAAACGATTATGTCCAGAAAAGAATACCGGAACTACCGGACACTCAGCATGGCGAATTATCCGTGCTATCGTATCGCTCCATTTATTATCGGTTACCTCTCCCTGAGCGAATGAATAGCTCGACACTTCTCCTGCAGGAAACACAACGAGAATACCACCGGATTTAAGGTGCAGCAATGTTTCTTTCAAACCTTTCAAATTTCGACGTGGTGAATTATCTTTGCCAAAAGGGTCAACTGTAATAAAGCTGCCGGCAAGTTCGGGTATCTTTGCAAGTAAATAATTAGCCATTATCTTACAATCAGGTCGAATCGAATTGAGCAATGCTCCGAGTGCTACCCCTTCAATTCCTCCGAAAGGATGATTCGCTATGACAATTGCCGCACCTTTGGTAGGGATCCGAGATAATTCACATTCACGTACATCCAGCTCGACATTCATACTTGAAAGCACATCTTGAAAGAAATGTTTGCCTGATTGCAATTGTGATGCACGACAGTAAATATCTTGTAAATCTGACAGACCAAGTATATTTTCTGCTACTTTCAGAGGTGCTGCAAGAAGCGGATTTGTTCGCCTGGGGGTAGAATGAAACAATTGGAATGGATTCACCGGAGAATTGAGTGCTGTATTCATAGATTGGCCGCCTTTACTTATGGGTAATAATGCAATGTAACATGCGAAAATTACGAATTGGACATTACCTAAGCATTAGAAGTGGCGACAACTGTATTACATTTTATTAACATTATGAGAAATTAACGAGTTGAGTGAATATCTCAATACTGTCGTAACACCCATACTACCCCTCGTAATTCATTCATACTTGTCCATAACGCCGTATTTTGGTAAGTTTGGAGTTCAAAAAGGATGAAATGATTAATCAGAACAGAGACATAACCTGTTTCAAAACCTACAACTATCAGAGTACGTCATTGCAAAAACCGGCTCATGCTGAATATATCTTTCCTTAACTCTTAATTATCCTATGAATCTCTCATCTCTCGGTATGGTTCGTGTTGGTGTTTGCTCACCGGAACTGCGTGTTGCAGATGTTCGGTTCAATACGCAAAAGATTATCGAAGCGCTCAACCTATCTGTTGAAAAGGAATGCGCATTAACGGTTTTCCCTGAGCTATGCCTTACTGGATATACATGTGCCGATTTATTCTACCAACCGTCACTTCTGAATGCCGCAATAGATAATTTACTGAAGATTTCAGAGCATCTGAGAGAGTCGGGTAACGCAGCAGTAGTAAGTTTACCTCTCGCCATCGGAGGAGTTCTCTACAACACATCAGCTTTTCTCTCCGGCGGAAATATTCTTGGGATTGTCCCCAAAACATATCTACCCAATACTAATGAATTTTACGAGGAGCGGTGGTTTTCGAGTGCAAATGATTGCAATACGGATTCAGTTCTTATTAATGGCATATCTGTTCCATTCGGTACGGATATTCTGTTTCAAGCTGAAAATTTTCCTGATTGTATAGTCGGAATTGAAATATGCGAAGACCTTTGGAGTATAGTACCTCCCAGCAGCAACCAAGCACTTTCCGGAGCAACAATACTCGTTAACCCCTCAGCAAGCGACGAACTTTTGGGCAAAAGAGACTATCGCAAAGGATTGGTACAGTCTCAATCAGCACGCTGTTTGGCTGCTTATCTCTATGCAGGAGCCGGTGCGGGTGAATCAAGTACCGATGTCATTTATGCAGGGCATTCTCTTGTAGTCGAGAACGGTATTGTGCTTGCCGAGACTGAACGATTCCAGTTTTCTACACAGTTTGCAATTGCAGATATTGACATATCCCGTCTCATAAGTGAACGCCGCAAAAACAATACATTTGCCGCTACGATTCGTCAAACAGATTTCCGAACAATTCAATTCCATCTGAATGACAGTTCGTCATTGGAACGCCCTATTCCGAAAAGCCCGTTTGTACCTCAGAATAGCAATGACCGCACGGAACGATGTCGCGAAATTTTTGAATTGCAATCTACAGGGCTTGCCAAACGTTTGCGTCACATCAACAGCAAATCTGTAGTCATTGGCATTTCGGGTGGTTTGGACTCCACCCTTGCTCTCCTTGCATCGTTGAAGGCATTCGACAAGCTCGGACTTGACAATCGCGGAATTGTTGCGATTTCTATGCCCGGATTCGGCACAACTAGCCGCACACAATCGAACGGTGAAACACTTGCTTCTACACTTGGCATATCACTCAGAATAATTCCAATAGCAGCATCTGTACGCCAGCATTTTAGTGATTTGGGACACGACGAAGCTGTTCATTCCATTCTTTATGAAAACGCACAAGCCCGCGAGAGAACGCAAATCCTCATGGATGCAGCGCATCAGACCGATGCAATTGTTGTCGGTACAGGTGACCTTTCGGAGCTTGCACTCGGCTGGTGTACCTATAATGCTGACCATATTTCGATGTACGGTATTAATTCGGGAATACCTAAAACATTGGTGCGCTATATTGTAGAATATGCTGCGGATTTTGATTTCGCAGAAGTCGGTGCAATCTTGCGTGATATTCTGGATACTCCTGTATCACCCGAACTTCTCCCGCCTGATGCCGATGGTCTTATCGCTCAAAAAACAGAAGAAACAATCGGAGAATATATTTTGCACGATTTCTTCCTATATTATGCTATTCGGCTTTCCTTCCCTCCAAAGAAAATTCATGCGTTTGCCTACAAAGCATTTGAAGGAGAATATACTCCTGCTGAGATTAAAAAGTGGCTTGGAGTATTTTACAAGCGGTTTTTCTCACAGCAATTCAAACGCTCATGTTTGCCGGATGGTGTAAAGATAGGAAGTGTAGCCCTCTCACCTCGTGCAGATTGGAGAATGCCAAGTGATGCTTCGGCTGCTTTGTGGCTACGTGAAATTGAAGACATATAATTAGTAAAGGACTTCGAAATATATATGAATGTATTGAAATTTGGCGGAACATCGGTTGCAACTGCATCTGCTATGCGGCAAGTGCGTACTATTATTGAAAAAACCGGTGGATCTGTTGTAGTGCTGTCAGCTTGCGGCGGGGTTACAAACCGTCTACTGGAGGCAATCGGGCTTGCAGCAGAAGGACAGTCACAAGAAGCAGCACGAATAGTACAGGAAATTGAAATCAGGCATCTTGACTTGTGCCGTGATTTATTGAGTGATGGCGAAGCACAGCGCGAAGCGCTCTCCAAAGTTAAAACACTTTGTGTAGAATTGCGTGTTTTTTGTGAAGGCGTGGCGTTGCTCGGCGAATGTACACCCCGCTCTATTGATACGGCCGGTTCGTTCGGCGAACGCCTTTCTACGCTCGTTTTTTGGTTGTATTGCAGAGCAGAAGGAATCCACTCCCATCTATTTGATGCACGGGAAATTATGCGTACTGACAGTAATTTCACCGCAGCAAAAATTGACTTCACAGAACTCCAACGATTGGCATCAGAAAAACTGATACCGATTGCAAGTGACGGAGCAATAATTATCACACAAGGATTTATCGGCTCAGATAAACGTGGAATTACCACCACTCTCGGACGCGGTGGTTCTGATCTGTCTGCAGCACTAATCGGAGCAGCGATTGCCGCAAATGAAATACTAATTTACACTGATGTAAGCGGAATTGCCTCTGCCGACCCGCGAATTATCCCTGATGCCCGACCGATTCCCGAAATGAGTTTCGCCGAAGCACGCGAACTTTCGTTCTATGGTGCAAAAGTATTGCATCCAGAAACTATCCTTCCTGCTGTTGAGCGTGATATTCCTGTTTGTGTCCTTAATACGTTCGCACCTGATGATGCAGGAACTTTGATTGTTGCAAAAGCTACCCGTGAGCATGGAATCAGTGCAGTAACGCTCAAAAAGAAGTGCCTTTACATATCGGCTCAAGCTCTCACCTCACAGCAAGCATTAACCTTTTTCTCTGATATAGCAAAGATTTCAAATGAGTTATATGCTGCGGCAATTGGTGAGAGTAAGTGCTTTGCAGTGATTGATACACCGGGTGATACAATTGCACTTAATGAGTTACCATATCTTTACCCTAAATCCATAATGCAAGACGTAACTCTTCTCTGCGGAGTAGGAATTGGACTAAATGGTGAGATTGCAACACAGTTTTCGGAAGCACTCAGCAAATTCTCTCCTTTGGCAGTTCTTTTCGGTGCATCTGAAGTAGGAATCATAGCTATCCTAACTCCTCAAACAGCAGAAGATGCTCTTCGAGCCGTGCATGAGATAATCGGGTAGCACCCTTCGCATTCAAGACATGACAGTGCAGAAAGGTCGAGTCAGTTGTTTACCGTCGTGCATTGATAAGTTATATTGTGAAACCGAATCGCTGTAGAGATAGGGTATTGCCCTAATCTACGGACGTACAGAATATAGAACTGAATATCATCTATATGCGCAAGATAGGGCAATGCCCTATCTCTACTGATTTTTTATAACATTTTAACGCAAAATAAAATTGCTGTCATTCTGAGGGATTCTTAGACCGAAGAATCTCCGCAATG
>CAZGNO010000118.1:0-9353 GCA_964527785.1 uncultured Chitinophagaceae bacterium | reverse complement strand
CAATGTAAGAGATGTCATTTACAGCGTAGTCGAAGCATCTAGTACTTGCCAATTTTTTCAAACAAATAATGTACTGAATTTAATGGTTCGGTTATTTTAGTCCTATCACTTAATACTCATGGTTCAATCAAACTGAGATTCTTCAGTCGAAGACTCTTTGTGAATGACAATTTTATACACTTTATTTTTATTGCCATTGTATTATTTTACAGGCGACTCGGCGACTTTCTGGAACTCAGAATGTCAGGATTAATCCATCAATTTACATTTTTACCATCATTCTACTTTTAGTCACCTTTATATTGGTAAGCAAATCTGAAAATTCGACCCGGCATACATACGTACCTATTGCAATATCCTGCATATCGAACAGATAATCATGATTTCCAATATTGACTGATGTTAATTCAAGCGATTTAATCTCAGTTCCCAGTAAATCAAATATTTTTAATTTTACTGCATATTCTTTATCCAAGTTCAATCTTACTTTTGCATAGCTTTCAAAAGGATTCGGATAAATTTTTATATGGGGCCTCTGAATCTCTTCGTTTTGCTCAGGGTTATCATCAATTTCCTCCCTATTATCAATAAGAATCTGTATCGTATCAGCCGCGCTGCCACCTCTTGCAATCACATTGAATACTCCTTGAGAACCGCCCGCAGTATATAGCCCCGATTGAGAAATAGTTCCTCCCGATGCCTCCCATGTAATAGTTGAATTAATCTTCTGCCCCATCTGGTTTAATGCCGAGCCGGTAAATTGGAATTGAGAATCTGTTTTCAATTCCATAAAGTCAGGAGTGATTTCGATTTTCACAACTTCTTCATTTGAATATACATTTACTTTGACTTCAATAGGATACACGGCTGTATATCCTTGGTTTTTTAATTCAATCAGTAATGTATCGGAATGAAGCCCTGGTTGAAAATCCTTGAAACTTACCATTGCATTAATTTCTGAGGGCGAAGTACCCGTCAGTTTATCCGGCTGCACCCATGCGGGATATTTTATCAGAGTCCAATTCCACGACGGTCCTCCGGTGTTCGGCAAAGTAATTTTGATTGGTTTTGAAGTGTTCGCTTCGCTGATAAACAAACCGATATCAAATGCGAATGGTCTTGGAATCGGAATCGCAGGAACAGAAGATGAACTTTCAAAAACGGCAGCAGTCTCTATAGTTTTATCTACCGAACCATTTCCGTCCGTATCCAAGAAGATTGGCGCATTAGGGCTTTGGGACGATGGTTTGTATTCATATATTAGCTTTGAGACAGTTGTCAGTTTTTGGTCTTGATAAAATGCGTTTGCCAGCTTATCATTAGGTTGTGACATTAGTTTTATAAACTGAACTTCGGCATCTGCAAATGGTGATTCGACAACCACTTTGTAATCATCAAGGTCAGGTAGCATAACCGTTGTCCCAAAAGTATTATTCCAATACCCTACACCCTTTAGACCATACTCAATTTTGTTGAGTTTTAGCTTGTCGGTGGGTCCTGTGTGATTGTTTTTTGAATCGAAAATGCTAACTGCCACCGGAGCTGAAGCTGTGATGTAAAGTATTTCCTGCTTGTTTTCCGAAGCGGCAGGTATTACCACCTTAGAATTAATGGTCGAGCTTGATTTTAAAATTTCTCTAATTCTATCAAAAATTTTAACTCCGCCGGAACTACAGTCTTCTTCCGCAAGCCCTGTATGAGTACATGGATACAATTCAAATTCTTCTATCCAGATACTTTCATCCACACCGGAGAAATCAGCTTTGCTCACCGAACCGAAGTGTCCGATCGAAGCACTTGATAACGGAACTGTTTCGTCACCGTCACCCAATGCCGGCTGGAGAAATGACCTGTAAATGATTGTACGTGATTCATCACCTGTCTCAAAGCGGCGAATGCCTTCAGGGATATTCGAAATTTTAATATCTGTAGAGAAACGCGGATTTAGAAACCAGAAAATTGGTGTGGAACGATATTTACCCGGCTGATCAGAGACTCTTACTTTACCTAGCAATCTAAAAATCTGCGGTGGCTGATTCCAACTTCTCCAATCTTCTACCAAATCTTTATGAACATTTTTATCCTCCCTATCCAAGAGATTTATATTTCTTCCCAATCCGAAAGGTTCGGTAGGGGTATAATATTCGGAGTATCTGGGTGCACCGAGAAACTGGCGGGTAGCATCGTATCCTACTATTGGATCACCATATATATCCGGCATAAGATACTCCTCCGGCTCGAACTGGGAGCTTGCCTCCCAATACTTTCGAGTAGGCATCAGAGCATACGAAGCAGTCATATTCCTTGCCATTTCTATCATTTTATCCCATCTGACATCAAATCCGGTACCATATATCGGCTGTTCGTCCAGTCCGAAAAGATACCCTCTTAAATGGACGCCCATCGCCTTTGTAGCTCCTAAATACGGTGTGCCGAGAGTAATGAACCTGTTTACTTTGTCCTTGCTTTCATCGGAATATTTCTTGAGATAGAGACTCGCTATCACTCCACCCATACTGTGGGAAAGTATATCAACTTCGCACGATTTTGCATATTTATTATTATTTGAGGTAGCTCTCCCTATCATTTTTCTTAAATCGTCTGCCCTACCTTCCAGATCCAGACGAAAATCATAAGGGAATCTCCAAATATCATTCATTATCGAATCGTTCGGACTATCGTGATAGCCGCCGTTTCCGCCGAGCCATGATAAAATGTGTCCGTAAAAAACGGTTTTAGTCAACCCTACGCCGACGTTTTCCAGTATTTTTGTCGATGTTACCTTTTCTTTTGATGTGCCATTGGGCAGGAGCGACATTCTGAATAGATTATTATTCTGCGTTTCATCAGTCCCCCCGTCGGGCAGCCAAAGTTCTGTACCATCGTTTGCATCAAGCCATGACCCGCCTACCCCCGGCAGAAAAACAACAGGTCTGATTGCCTGTGATAATTCAGATGTATTACCTTCAGTGTCCGTTGCCGATAAAACCAGTCGAAATTCATCCGTAAAGTTCTGAAATTCTATCGGTATTTTGAAATGCCCTTCGCCGTTTGCATAGCCGTTCGCAGTTGGAAATACCTTTCGTGCAAAATACCTTCCGTTCTTATCCCCAAGCTCTTCGGCTACATACACTTCCACTAACGCCATTGGTTTGGTCATTCCCTCTACCGAAGTTTTATCCAGTTTTAATACTCTCGGCGGGGCAATACCGTTGTTAATCAGACCGCACCCGTCCCAGCAATAACACGAAGGTCCGTCATTACCAAGATCTATCGGTACTCTAATCGGATAATTTGTAATTTTATCAAGAGGTATTTCTATTGTATTATTGACAATTCTATTACCGCGATTTTCAGAAGTGTCAGAAATGACAACTCCTCCATAAATCTGATTCCATTTGTTTTCGACATCACCGATTTTATTATGAGATGATTTTAGGGATATGTTTATACCTCCTGCTTTGTTTCCGAGTCCGGCTGTCATATTCTTGTCAATTCCTATGAAGTTTGAATATATCTCGTTGTATCCATTTTCATAGAGAAACAGCCCGTTCCCCTTAAATCGAGTTATTGACAAACCTTTTATTTCCGAATAGCCGCTTTTGATTATAAATCCATTGGCATAATTGAATATTTTATTTCCGTCAATTCGTATAAGCGGTTTCAAATCGTATCCCGGCTGTGTAGTCCCGTCAATAGAGACGGGATTCACTATTTCAGTCATGGCGGAATCAAGCTCAATTATTGCCTCACCCCCATTATTTATATCAAATGTAATAGTATCTTTATCTTTTTTGCGGTTAGCCACATAGATTGCATCACGCAGACTGCAATGGTCGTTGTCGCAACTTCTGTCGAATCTATCATCGGTGGTATTTACTACCAGTTTCGGCTTATTCAAAAGCGACTCTTTATCCCAACGTGCTAAAAACGGGGAAATCTTACCTCCCGCTTTTGTAAAATCACCACCGCAATAAACTCTACCATACTTATCAATCTCTATAAAGAGCACACTTGCATCTATACCGCTACCTAACGAATCCCAACTGCTTCCATCCCAAACAGCAACGTGGCTGAGATTTTTTTCACCTGATTTAGTAAACGCACCTCCGGCATACAATTCGCCGTTGATACCGATTTCCAGTGAATACACATCACTGTTCAATCCAAGCCCCAAGCCCGACCATTTTTGCTCTTTTGCATCCCATTTGGCAATATTGTCCGTATAGACATCAATGATCCTTGTGAATTTTCCACCAAGATAGATATTACCTATGTCATCTACTGCAAAAGCGTTAGGACTCCACGAACTTGTCCCGTTGCTTCCTCGCAAAGATACTTTTGTTATTTTATTTGTTTTAGTATCAAATATTTTTATCCAATTTTGATTTTCATCCAACGAATCTGAAGCTCTGAAGTAAATATAGTCGCCTTTCGTCTTTAGTAATTCCTGTCCGTACCCATCCTGGTAGTAATAATATGTATTCTCGTTAGACACCTCTTGGAATGAACTTCCCGACCATTTATAAATTCTATTATGGAATAGATACAACTCTCCCTTTTCTGTAACTACAAGTCTTCCGTTGAGAGCCGGGTTAGGATATGGCGACCATGAGGTACCACTGAATTTTGCACCGAATCCCGGAGTAATTTGAACATTATAGTTAAGATATCCCCTCGGACCACCTGCATCGTCATACGAGCCGTCGCCAATATAGACATCCCCATTTGGCATAACAGCAAAATCCCTCACGGTAGGCGAAGCAGTATTTGGATAAAAGCCGACACCACTGTCTAAATCGCTCCATGTCTTTGTATTGCTATTGTATTTACCGATGCAACTGACGAATTTACCATCTATATCTGAAATTCTACCCGCAACATAAAAATCACTATTATTCGTAAAAAGCTTACGAATCTCAGGGGTTTTAGAACTTCCCGGTACGTTATATCCAAAAAGTTTGTCCTTGAATGTAAACCAGTTGTCATCTTCAATGGGTTGGGCAGATGCACCGTAACCTAATACTGTGAAAAATACACAGAGGGAAATCGTATAATATTTTTTCATGGGATTGTATAGAGGAGGACAAATAGTGGATTTACAATAAAGTAATTTATTTGTTTTTCAGGTGAATACCTGAATCCTTCGCACGTTCATAGTAAATGCTTGGTAAAAATAACCATATTTTGATTATGCTCCAATTTTTTTATTTATGTCTGTGTTATATCTATTGAATACGATAGTATTACATGAATAACTTATATTACGCAAAAAATTAGTTTAATTTGAAAACTACCGATTAGGTTGTATGTATTAAATCCCGATAGGGATGCCATATCGGTAGAAGATTGAATCCATTTTATACCGAAATCCCGGAGGCATGACATATCGGTTAAAGATATTTACCTGACTGATTCTCCTTGTATGTAGTTTCTATGTATTCAACCGATATGCCGTTCCTATGGAACTCTTTCAAAAGCAACCTATTTCTACCGATATGCCGTTCCTACGGAACTAAATAATTTTAATCCTGTGTTATAATGCTATCTTGTCTTGCGTAACATCAGTGAATAAACAAACAGCCCCCTCGTAAATTCAATTTACGAGGGGGCTGTTAATAATGTTGAATCGGGAAATGTACCCTACTTCACTATTTGAAGTGTCCGAGAGAATATTCCGCTTGAATGCTGTATTACTACATAGTATATTCCGCTTGATATATCTGTGGCTTGCAAACCAAGAGAAACAGTATTTTCACCACTCTGCATTTCAATTTCTTTTCTAAGAATCTGTTCTCCGAGAATCGTGTTCATCGTCAGCGTAATTTTCTGCGGCTTTTGTGAAAAATAGTGAAGTTCGCTTTCACCATCTGTTGGATTTGGTGTAAGGAAGATTCGGTTACCATAACTATCATTCGCGACATTTTCATCAACTGAAACACTTGAACTGTCAACTGTTATAAAGTCTTTTTTAGTAGTTTTATATTGCTTGCTGTCTTTTGTAACGGTAAGGATTACAGTATAACTACCTACACTTGTATACGTATGTTCAGGGTTTTGGATTGTAGAAAAAGCAGAGCCGTCACCGAAATCCCACTCCCACGCCGTTGGTGAACCTAACGACATATCGGTAAATTGAACAACAAACGGTGCTTTCCCGCCAGTAGAAGTGACTTTAAAATCAGGAGTAACAGATGCAGATTCTTGTACTACAATATATGCTTCCTTTGTTTTAGTATCGGCTGCAGTTCCATCGGAAACAGTCAGTTTTACAGTATAACTTCCAGATTTGGTATAAGTATGGGTTGGTTTTTGCTCCGTACTTGTTTTCATGTCTCCAAAATCCCAGTTCCAACTTGTGGGCTTACCAGTAGATGCGTCTGTAAAATTTACAATTAACGGTGCATCACCGATAGTCACATCAGCATTAAATCCTGCAACCAGTTTATCTGAATTTACTGTAACATCCATTAAATCAGACATTTCGGATGAGCAGCTTTTTAGAGTAACGACCACAGAATACCCACCGCTTGTGGTCGGAGAATATGTTTTGGATGTAGCACCAACTATTATTACTTTATTAAGATACCATTGATTCCCTGCATTTTCACTCGAAGACAATTCATTCCCTGTTTTGGTGATTTTAGGTTTTGCAGGAATTGGATTTTGCACGACAGTTGTCGAACCCTGCATAGTTGATTTGCAACCCGTCTGTACATTTGTAGCTTCTACTGTATAGACGCCCGGCTGTTTTTGCAGTCCAAATTCAATCGCCAACCCTGTACCTGTTTTGGCAGTACCCGTTGGAGTTCCATCCACTTTCAGCTGATAGATAATGTTTGTGTCGGATGAGTACAGAATTACTTGAACACCTTTATCACCTTCGCAAAAACTGCCACCACCGACTACATTATACCGGTTAGGAAGCGGATTGATGGTAACCTTTACGTTTCCTGTCATATCCTGTGTGCAACCGGTGGTCGGATTTTTAGCAATCACAGAATAAAGTCCGTCAGCAGTCTGACTACCAAAAGAAATTGGCTCACCTGTCCCACCCATAGGTGCACCAACCTCAACGGCATACCGCAACAGTTGGTAATTCACTCCTACTTGTGTATTACTTAAACCTACTGCCATTCCTGCACCGCCGGAGCAAAAGGAACCTCCACCCGTCACATTGTATTGCAAAGGTAAAGGATTAATTGTTAGGGCTATATTTCCATCCATTTGCTGAGAGCATCCGGTTGCAACAAATGTGGCTATTACAGTATACATCCCTGCAACTGTATGTCCGCCGAATGTTATTGGTAAAAAATTACCGCCGATTGTACTTCCAATATTTGCACCATCTCTTTGAAGCTGGTAATTTACACCGACTTCCGAGCTACTTAATCCGATTATCACACCTGCACCTCCGGAACAGTACGAACTGTTTCCGGTGATTGAATATAGTGTTGGTAAAGGGTTTACCGCCAGGTTTGTACCATTGTCAGTTCCTGTAGTTGACGGGCTATTACCTATCACACGGATTCTATATCCACTTCCCTGAGAAACAGTAAGCGGAATTGTAGCATCAATCGTTCCTGCCGATGTTCCGGTGAGTGTCCCGATTGTAGTCGGAGAAGTAAAACTGCCTGTATTATCTGAAAGCTGCGCTGTAAACACATTATCGCCATTGAATGTACCAGCAATTGTAAAAGGTACTGAAACTGATGCACCCTTACAATAGTTAAATGGAGCAATAGTTGATGTTGTGATTGTACTCACGGCAGACAATGCAGTATTGTTTTTCCCGACTTCCGTTAGGAGGGATAATTCAGGACGTGATGTTGCATCTGTATTGCTATGTATTGTTTTAGCTGATGATGCTAAACTCAAGACTGAAGTTTGAGCAACACTAACATTTTGAGAACATAAAAGTACAATGAATAACGGTATTAGTAACTTTTTCATAAAGATGCTTTCAGTTTGTTGAGAATGATTGGGTATTGAAAATGTTTTTTTGAATTCTAAAATTCTCGCAATGAAAACTATTCACACAAAGATTTCATTTTGTATAGTGTTCAATTTCTTATAATTAATTTCATGAACTTGAAAAAATCTGAAAACAACATAAAATGATTGATTTTATTCAGTTTTAGCTATTGGTTTACATAGTACATCGCGGGGAACATTGCGGTTAATATTGAAAGAGATTACTCAAAATTCAGTCTTAGATTTTCAAAGAAATCGGTGATGTGAGGTGTTGTACTGTTTATCATAATTACATTCAAATCATCCGCAAAATTACGATATTTTTGGAACACACCGTTATAAAGTAAGGAATTTAATTTATTGTCGTTTAATCATTTGCAGTGCACACAAATATGGAATCACAAACACTTATAAAGTATCGGCGAATGCTTGAATTTTGTATTTTTGGAAATTCAGTTCAACTATCCATTTATCTCAAGACCTGAGCTATCGTATGAAAAGTAATCTTGCAAACACAGATGAATATATTAAGGCATTTCCAAAAGGAACTCAGGATATATTGGAAAAAGTACGTGCAATCATACAGGCGAAAGCCCCGGAAGCTGTCGAAAGTATTAGCTATGGGATGCCGGCATATAAACTCAATGGTAAGCCGCTTGTTTATTTCGCCGGATATGACCATCATATAGGTTTTTATGCAACTCCAACAGGACATTCAGAATTTGCTACCGAACTTTCAGAATACAAGCAAGGCAAAGGTTCAGTTCAGTTCCCTCTTGACAAACCGATTCCGTATGGGCTAATTGGACGAATCGTAGAGTTTAGAGTGAAAGAAAACTTATCAAAATCAAAATAATGACTAAGAAAATCAAACCGACAGATGAAGAGCAAGTACTTGACTATTGGCTCAAACTTGACCACCCGCTCAAGCCGGTTGTGGAGGCATTGAGAAAAATCATTTTGGCATCTCACAGCGAAATTGGTGAGCAAATAAAGTGGAATTCACCAAGTTTTTACTACAAAGGTGAAATGAAACCGTTTGACCCGAAAGAATATAAACGGGATATTGTTGTATTCAATCTTCATAAGAAAGACAGGGTATTGCTTGTGTTTCCGACCGGTGCAAAAATTAATGACCGGACAGGATTATTAGAGGGTAAGTTTCCTGACGGGAGGAAGACCACTACGTTTTCTAGTTTGGATGAGGTTAAAAGCAGAGAGAACGATTTGCGGGCGGTGATTTTGGAGTGGATAAGGTTGGCGGATAAGTGAGGTGTGTTCAAATAGATAAGTGATAGGACTAAAATAACCGAACCATTAAATTCTGTAAATGACATCTCTTACATTGCCCGTCATTCTGAGTGCAACGAAGAATCTCC
>CAZGNO010000117.1:0-9596 GCA_964527785.1 uncultured Chitinophagaceae bacterium | reverse complement strand
ATGTCATTGTATTATTTTGTAGGCGGCTCGGCGACTATCAGGAACTCAGCATGACATATGTGTTTCTTAAAAAAGTTACGTCGCCTTGAGCCCACCCGGAAGGGTTCAATTACTTGCCAAATTTGGTCAACGAACACGAAAAACTACATAAACATACTTTGTGCTATAATAAATTAGCAATGCCGAATAATTTTATTACTTATCATTGCACGGCGGTAAACATCTGACTTGACATGGAAAAAAACTCAATACATTAATTGTTACGTAACATCAGTAAGTAAGAGCACAAAAATTAAGGGCTCTACTTCTGATCGGTATTCTCATCAGGTGGTTTTGCTGCAGGTTTTTCTTTGCTTTCAGCTTTTTTTGCCTTTGCTTTAGCAATTGCTTTCTGACGGCGCAGTTTGTTGTAATTGATAGTTTCTCTTAGACTTACCCCTTCACGAATGATACCCCTGGCTCGAAGTGTATCCTCTGCAGTAACATACCGTTTGGGATTTCGTAAGCTGCCTCGTGAATCAACCGGAATTTGCGACAAAGGAATGAGTGCCTCTTCCATCGCCATAGGTTTGTCCGGGAGAGGAATGGCTATTTCTTTATTGGTGGTAAGTTCACGCCATGGACCTCCTCTCCGTCGTGAAAAATCAAACACATCCAAAATAATGACAGGCGTTCCTGTAAAAGGGATAAATTGATGTTTTGCCTTATCAATTTTAGCACCGCGTACCCACCTGAAAAGCCACTCAGCATCTGCTAAAAATTGTCGGACACATGAATGAGATACAGGGCGTCCCGGCATTTCAAATTGATGGAATGCACTTCCTGCCTGTAAATGAAAATTTACGGTAAAAGGGAGAACCCAGCTGCTGTCGAGTGAGGAACGTCGCAGACGAGATTTCCAATTTACTCCGTATCGTCCCGGAAAGCTCGGCTTTCGTTCTTCGCCTGAATTACAAGCTGCAAAACGAACCAGTTGACCGCTGTCATAGCAAGCGTAGCACTGGTATTTTGGCGATACAAAAATTATCTTACCAATTGTATCTCCCGCCGGGTAGTACTGAGGGAAAACGGAGTATGCCCGTAAATCTTTGAATATGGTATCAGGAATAATAACAGTATCACCAATATGATAAAACTGTATATCTTTTCGATTGAGAGTAGTGAATGCACGATAGCCGGTCATTGTCGCAGAATCTTTTCTAAAAACACGGCGAACGGAATCCAGTAAGTGTTTATCAAGTGCGGTGCGACGATAATGGATAATTGGAAATCGCTCGTTACCTTCCTTTATTTTGGCAGTACGGGTTGAGTCAATTTTATACTGACGTACAGAATCTATTCTATGGAGGGAGTCTCGAACGAATTGAGCACGTCGCTCAGGTGAATTTTCGTCAGGTCCACAACCCGAAACAACAAACAATATAATAACAGCACTTACTATTGCGCCGAATAAAAAGTGCTTGACAAGTAACAACATGAAAATTCTTGGAATGAAGAATACTAGAGGGTAACAGTAAAACTGAATACAAATTAACTCTTTTAGAGAAGATAACAGGCAAAAGCACATCAAAAATTATGCCGTGTTAAGGCGTTTATTCCTTCCTGTAACCGTTTTTAGCTAAATATGCACCAATCCTATCGTATAATTCATCACCTGTAGGAGTACTTGCAGCCAAACCATCCACATACCGATTATACATACAAAAGGCAGCAGCTACCAAAACAGTATCGTGAATTTCCAAATCATTTGCACCAAGATTCCTTGCGCTGCTAATATCCTCTTCTGTTACAAAACGTCCATTCTGTTGCACTTTAGATGCAATAGTGAGTAATGCTTTCATCTTATCGGAAATAGGCGCAGTTTCAAGATTGTCCAGAACTGCAATTACAAGCTCTTGAGTGTTTCCGGGTAGATGCCATGCGGTTGCCGCATGACTCTTAGTGCAAAATTCACAATGATTACGTGATGAAACAAAAGCTGCGATTAGTTCTCGCTCACCTTGTGATAGCGGCGATTCACCTCGAAGAATAGTTTGAGCAAGCTCAATCTTCGGGATAGCGGTTTCCATACGAAATGAAAAATAAACTGACTATACCGATACTATTCTAAGAAGTCGGGATATGGAGCATAGTAGGGTATTGGGTTTTAGTTTATTTAAATCAACAGTTTTAGTGTCTTACTAAAACACGAACCATTTTAGATTCGGAATTTAAAGAAAGAATACCGAAGAAGACACCTGAATCCAAATTACTAACATCAACTTGCCAGTCTCCCAAAGCATTTTTTTGTCCATTCCTTACATAATTGCCCAATATATCATAGATTATACATGAAGTAGCAACAAAATCATTACTTGAACTGATGGTTACTGTCTCATCTGCCGGAAGAGGGTATATCCTTACTTCATCACTATGAATTGGGATTTCTTCTCCTATATCTCCTAAAATCGTATGATCACCCGGAATATCAACATTGTTTAAAAGTACTCCGTCGCACCCATCTGACTGACCATAATCTTCCAAAGTTCTGCTTTTACCTCCATAGCCCCCTCTGAAATCAATATTTGCTCCATTTGGAACAGCTGGTAGTGAAAATCCTATTACGCCGCCACCACCACCGCCGCCGGGTCCATCCCTATGGAAAGTAACACCTCCACCACCGCCTCCATAAGATTCTATAGAAAGATTTCCAACAATCTTGTTTGTCTTGATGATAACAGTACCACCACCACCACCACCACCGGAACCATCATAAGGGGCACTTTCCACAGATTTTCCTTTTGCAGAGATTTGACCTCCTTCAGCAACAATTAAATTAGCGTCAATGATAATAATTCCACCTCCATTACCTCCGTTTGTACCTGATGCTTCATTGGAATGACCTGCACCTCCACCACCACCCATGAAGATTTTGTTTCCTGTATTGTTTATAGGATATCCTCCGATGCCCTGCGCATCTTCTTTATTACCTTTTTCCATCAGATCCCATCCAAATCCACCTTTTCCTCCACATCCTCCGTTTGCACCTCCACCTCCACCGGCATTATGGTTATTACCTCCACCCCCTGCATTTGCAACAGCACCTCGAGCAGCTCGATGTTCATTGCCGAGATAATTGGAAATACCATTTCCTTTAAGTGCATACTTGGATGAATCCTCTTTGCCGAAGTAGACATCCAAATGTTCTTGCGCAGTAGCAACAGCATTAACAGCCCTACCACCGGAAAAACCTGAGCCATCAGCAATTATGGATTGGTGTAACTTCAGCGTATCTGAGACTGAAAATGCAATTACACCGAAGATTGTATCATTCCATTTAGGGCATAACAACTTATCGGAAATTGTTAAGTTTTTGAATTCGGGAACACGAACGATTTGGACTTTCCCAACAACGTCATACAGTCGTGTTAATGGTTTGCTGAGAGTTATAATGTTATCCTTAACACTTTCAACACGAATAAACTCATAATTACCTGCACTTGAGTATGATGTAACTTTACCATATGATTTTTCTGGGGAAGAGTTTACTTCCGCACCCTGCATCTGAATAATAAGAAGTTTGTTATCAGGACAAAGACTTATAGAATATGGGGTTGTTAAAGTTTTTTTATCGAAAGATATACTGACGACTGATGCATAAAGGTTTGGTAATTGAAGTGATTCAGCACTATTTGGGTTACATGGGGTATTGATAGGTTCGAGAATTTCAACAGAGGATAAAATAGTATCACCTTTGCCATTTCCACCTATTGCCACAATTGTTTTATTGAGCTGATTGTTAATTGATGGCAAAGATACTGAACAAAAAGTACTCCTAGGAATATTAAGGTTCGGACCGACAGATGTTTGAAAATTATTAATGTTAAACCACTCACATTTGTTTGTAACTGTACAATCGAAATACTTGTCTTTATCGTCTATAATGCCACCCATTATTAATACCGATTCATTATTAAACTGAGAAATTGAATTCCTGAATCTGCTGTCGAGTGTTCGTCCAACTTGTTTGAATTTCCCTTGATTTTCAATGTAAACATCATGAGAAAAAATTGTTTTACTTTCTTCATTTATACTGCCTCCATACAAGAAGAGCTTATTATCAGATAACTTGAACATGAATGGTTTTTGAACCTTTTCGTTGACAGAATCAATTCGTTCCCATGTTTCTGCCAGCTTGTTGTATGAATAAACATACTTACTTCTTGTGCTGTTCGTACCTCCTTCTCTACCGCCGAATACAACCAGCTTGCCGTTGGATGTATAACCGCTCACACCATCACTGATTGGGGAAACATATTTATTTATTAACCGGCTGGTACCGGTGTTAATATCAAAAATTTCTGCATCCGGCATTACAGTGTAATATGAGTCATTATGCCTACCGCCAACGACTAAGATTTCATGGTCGTTAATAAATTCTGCATTGTGCTGAAATCGCGGTATGATTAAGTTACCAAGAACTTTCCAAGTTCTTGTCTTCTTATCAAAAAGTTCACATGATTTTGTAACTCCGGTGGAAGGATCGTTTGAAAATCCGCTAATTACAACAATATTTGAATCTTTGGTCAATAATGAAATAAAAGTATGCCTCGGAATATTCATGTTTGATGCAAGTGATATTGTCCTCTTACTTATATCAATAATTTCACAGGACGACAACGGAGTCCCAACTGCTCCGGCTATACTCGTGCCACCTATAACAAGAATTTCACTGTTGCTAATCTGAACAGCGCAATGACGATGGCGAGGAAATTTCAAATCACCGAATTTTTCCCAAACCAATTGCGCCGAAAGTGTATTCGTTAAAATAAATACGAATAACGAGTAGAGAAATAGTATTATTTTTTTCATAACTAGTATACGTTAAAACTTGAAAACGGCAGTAAAGTAATTCCTTTAAAACATCAATTTAAGAACACTTATAATAGTTTACAGCAAAATTATAAAAAATATCTACAGTATCAGTATGTGGATCGCAAGTATATTTCCTATACATAGATTTTTACATCAAAAATTGACAAAATTCTTATGTTCTGATTTGTTTTTTGAATGACTAAATTCCTCTTCAATTCTTACTTTCGTACAATCATCATCACCTAATAAGTAAAAGTATTGTCTAAGAAGCAAATTTTTTGTTGAAATGCCGTATTCGAATTGTATTTTTGCCGTTGATAAAATTGCAACGATATAATCAAACTCATATTAGAGAGGAAACTACAATGACATTTCGTTATAACTCAGGTTTTGGTAATGAATTTGCTTCGGAAGCTGTAGATGGTGCGCTCCCGAAGGGTCAAAATTCTCCTCAAAAAGCCCCCTTCGGACTCTATGCCGAGCAAGTAAGTGGTACTGCATTCACTGCACCGCGCCATACTAATCAACGAAGCTGGCTTTACCGCATTCGTCCGTCGGTAGTTCATAAGCCGTATGTACAGATTTCCAACGGACTCCTCAGATCCACACCCTTCGACGAACTCACAACTCCGCCCAACCAACTTCGTTGGAGTCCTGTTCCAATTCCTACTGTACGAACAAATTTTGTAGAGGGTATTATAACGATGGCGGGAAATGGTGATTCGAGTGCGCATTCAGGTGTAGGAATTCATGTATATGCTGCCAACGATTCGATGGTAAATACTTTTTTCTATGATGCCGACGGTGAAATGCTGATAGTTCCGCAAATGGGACGCTTGATAATTTTTACAGAAATGGGATATTTGGAAGTAGCTCCCGGAGAAATTTGTGTAATTCCTCGCGGGATTAAATTCCGCGTAGAGTTACCGGAGGGTGCATCACGAGGATATATTTGTGAAAACTACGGCGCAATGTTCCGTTTGCCTGATTTAGGTCCGATTGGTGCCAATGGTCTGGCAAATCCTCGCGATTTTCTGACACCTGTTGCCGCTTTCGAGGATAAAGAAGGGGAGTTCAAGGTTGTTGCAAAGTTCTTGGGGAATTTATGGGAATCCGAACTGGATCATTCACCGCTGAATGTAGTTGCATGGCATGGCAATTATGCTCCGTATAAATATGATTTAGCGAACTTTAATTGTATTAATACTGTTACATTTGATCATCCCGATCCGTCTATCTATACTGTCCTCACAGCTCCGAGTGAAATTCCCGGGACGGCAAATTGTGATTTTGTAATATTCCCTCCCCGCTGGATGGTAGCCGAGCATACTTTCCGTCCGCCATGGTTCCACCGTAACTTTATGAATGAATTTATGGGACTGATATTCGGTGCGTATGATGCTAAAGCAGAAGGATTTGTGCCGGGAGGATGCAGCTTGCATAATTGTATGTCGGGGCATGGACCTGATGCTGCAACCTATCAGAAAGCAAGTACCTCAGAATTAAAACCGCATTATTTGGATAATACATTAGCATTTATGTTCGAAACACGATTTGTGTGCCGCCCTACTAAATATGCACTCGAAACCGGTGAGTTACAAATGGATTATTTTGAGTGTTGGCAGGGTCTAAAACCTGAATTCGGACGATGATAGTTTGTGGTAGTGTGTATAGCGGTAGTCTATGGAAAAACAGGTCTTTTTCTGTGGACATTCTTTTCAAATCAGCATAGTCAAGGCGACAATGGAAACTTCTACGTCGAATCGTCAAAAAAAAATTCTTCAGTTAGCCGTTCTTTACGCATTCATTTCCGGCTTGTGGATATTTTTTTCTGACAAATTCATTGGTGTTCTTTTTGCAGACAGTTTTGAAAAGTTACAAGGATATTCCATTGCAAAAGGAATGTTCTTTGTGGGCACTACTTCTTGTCTTTTTTATTTGTTTTGCAGAAAATGGCAACGCTATCTGGCAAAGATTGAGGACAATCTCATTATTAATGAGCAAGAAATCATCACCAGCGAAACAAAATACAAAAGTGTCTTCGATGTTGCGAACGACGCACTGTTTATTGTTGACAGAGAGACACTAAGATTTGTGGAGGTTAATCAAACTGCGTGTAAAATGTATGGCTATACCAGAGAAGAATTTCTGAGTAATTTGATTGTTCTCGATATAACTGCACAGCTTGAAGAGTCAAAAGCTGCGCTTGCACAGGAGGCGGTACGGGTTGAATATCGGCTGCACAAAAGATCAGACGGGACATCATTTCCTGTAGACATTACGATGACTTATTTTGTGTTGAACAATCGCCGAACCATTGCTGTATCCATTAGAGATATGACCACTCATTTTGAACTAGTTGAAAAGCTAAGGGACAATGAGCAAAAATATATCAAGGCACAGATTATGGGCAGAGTAGGTAATTGGAGTTGGGATATAAGAAAAAATATTGTTGTGTGGTCTCCGGGGCTGTTTAGAATATTCGGACTTACAAATAATGAACTGCCAAACTCAGCAGAAGGATTCGCCAGACTTATTCATCCCGAAGACCGAGAAATGGTACGCGGTAAAATAAGAGAGATTTATGAAAATCAAAAATCGGCAGTTTGGGAATCCAAGATTATTCGCCCTGATGGTGAGGTTCGATATTTGCTGTCGCAATGTGCAGTTAAAACCGATGAAAATGGGGCTCTGTGCGAACTTGTAGGAACCGATGCAGACATTACCGACAGAAAAATTGCAGAAAATGAAATCCTTAAACTCAATCGTGAACTTGAAAAAAGAGTTGAAGAGCGAACCAACGAACTGCTGATGAGCAATCAGGAAAAGGATGAAATTCTCGGAATTGCTGCCCATGATTTGAGAAACCCGCTTGGAGGTATTCTTTTGCAAAGCGGGCTTATTAAAATGTATTATGAAAAGGGCAGGGCTGAAGAAGCTCGCGACAGGATTGCTGAAATTGAGAAGTCGGTTCAACGTATGAACGATATTATTACTAATCTTCTCAATACTCATGCCTTGGAATCAGGTAAATATACCATTCAATTATCATCATTTGATTGTGAAAGTATAATTCAAAATGCAGTTGAAATGCTAGAACCGCAGGCAGTATCGAAAAGCATTGCAATTCATTGGCATAAAGAGCGTACAATGCAAGTGTTTGCTGACAGTAATGCATTTCTGGAAATTATGGAAAACCTTATTTCAAATGCAATAAAATATTCACCGTTCGGAAAAGATATTTGGATAAAAACTGAGACAGAAAACAGCGTAGTAAGAATCAATGTGATAGACGAAGGACCGGGAATTTCACAGGAAGATAAAACAAAATTATTCAAAAAGTTCGCTCGGCTTTCTGCCCAACCGACCGGAGGGGAAAGTTCTACCGGCTTAGGGTTGGCAATTGTAAAAAAATTATCAGAGGCGATGAATGGTAGGGTATGGGCTGAAAGTGTTCTTGGCTATGGAGCGACCTTTGTTGTTGAGCTTCCCGTTGCTTCCGAATAAAGTAAATTTTGTAATATTCATAGATGCAATCAATCAAATTTTCAATAATTGCACATAATTCGGAACTTTACTCCGAAACTGTACAATTACGCTACGAAGTATTGCGCCGTCCGCTTGGACTGGATTTTACAGCCGAACAACTGGCAAATGAAACATCTGACTTTCATCTTGCAGGATTTGATGAAGCAGGAAAAATTTGTTGCTGTTTAGTGCTTACACCCATAGATACGGTAACAGTTCAAATGAGACAGGTGTCAGTCGCAAGTGGTAAACAGGGAATGGGATTAGGAAGGCAATTGGTAGAGTATTCGGAGCAAATTGCAGTACAAAACAGTTTTGTAGAAATGGTGCTTCATGCCCGTGAGCCTGCTGTAGAATTTTACCTAAAGCTGGGTTATGAATTCAACGGAGATCCGTTTGTAGAGGTCGGCATTCCTCATCGGCTAATGTGCAAAACCTTAACAGAAAATTCAATTATCTAAATACGTATGGATAGTATTGCAATTACTCTTTTGCTTATAGCTGCTAACAGTATAGTTACTTTTATTGGCTTCTCAAATCAACAAGTTTATTCAAAACTGCTCTTCCATACAGGAAGTATCCGACATTATAACGAGTATTACCGGCTTATTACGTCCGGTTTCCTTCATGCCGACTGGGCGCATTTGCTCTTTAACATGGTCAGTTTATTTTCATTCTGCAGGTCGAGTGAACAGATGCTCGGCTCTGTACCGACGTTAATTATTTACTTTGGGAGTTTAATAAGCGGAAATCTGGTTGCCCTACTGATACATTCCAATAACGATGATTACCGTGCAGTGGGAGCGTCAGGTGCTGTTTCTGGGATAATATTTTCAGGCATATTACTCATGCCTGACAGCAGAATCATTGTTCCGCTTTTCCCTGTTCCGATGCCTGCATGGGTGTATGCACTTATTTATATCGGTTTCTCGATGTATGGGATGAGGTCGGGCAAGGACAATATAGGTCACGAGGCTCATTTGGGTGGCGCATTGGGAGGAATTATACTTACGGTTGCAATATTACCTGAAATTATTGCCGTCGAACCGATTCTGCTGGCTGCGCTTACTATTCCATGTATCGGTGTATTGGCATGGGAGACGTTGAGACGTAATAAGGTGTAGGGGGTGGGGTAAAATAAAGCTCACAAACAAAATTGTGTCATTCTGAGTTCCTGATAGTCGCCGAGCCGCCTACAAAATAATACAATGACA
>CAZGNO010000116.1:0-9926 GCA_964527785.1 uncultured Chitinophagaceae bacterium | reverse complement strand
TTTATGTTGAAGTCAGGTGTAGCACCTGACTTGACTAGGGAAGAAACTCAATACAGTAATTGTTGCGTAACATCAGTAATTAAGTCATAAATTCAAGAAATAAATGCAATGGATGTAGAATCTAAGTGAAATATTATACCACACAAACGAAGATTAACCGGTTATTACCACTTTTTCGATTAAGATTTATTTCTGACTGAATTTATTGGGGCAAAAAAGAGTAGGCATCAACTCAAGATATAGGTAGTCAATGAGTTTGAGGGAACGTAAATAAATTGGTGGTATTATCGTTTATTACATTTTTAGGACTTACAAATGAATGAAATACTTAATAGAATCACAATCAACCAAAATCAATGCGGAGGTTTACCCTGCATTAGAGGTATGCGAATACGTGTAATAGATATACTGGATTTGTTGAGTTCGGGCTTAAGCCAAGAAAATATACTTCAAGAAATGCCTGATCTTGTACTTGACGACATTAAAGCTGCCGTTATGTATGCTAGAAATTATATTAATCATCCTGTCATTCGCGTATGAATATTTGGCTTGATGCACAATTACCGCCAACTGTTGCAACGTGGATTTGTGAAAATTTCCCGGTACATTCTATCGCAGTTCGAGATTTAAATTTAAGAGATGCAACTGATAGTGAAATATTTTTTGCTGCACGAAAAGCCAATTCTATTGTTATGACTAAGGACTCGGATTTCATTGACTTACTGTCTCTCTATGGAAGCCCTCCAAAAATCATTCTTCTAACGTGTGGCAATACAACTAATCTGCGTTTAAGAGAAATATTATCTTCTTCTCTCAAAAAGGCATTACAGCTGTTTCACTCAGGTGAATCCATTATTGAGCTAAGTGATTAAAAACGACCACTTTCAACTCCAACGGAAAAACGACATACTCACCTTTTTAATGTTGCACCCTAAATAAACAACCAAACAAAAAAGGAAGAAACAATCACTCCCCCATCATCTCCACAAACTGCCGGAACAAATAATCCGAATCGTGCGGTCCGGGTGATGCCTCAGGATGATACTGCACCGAAAATATCGGCATTTCACGATGACGGAAACCGGAGAGTGTATTATCATTCAGATTGATATGCGTCGGCTCAAGTTCAGGTGGAAGCGTGTTGATATCCACACCAAAACCGTGATTCTGCGAAGAAATTTCGATAATACCTGTCTGCAAGTTTTTCACAGGGTGGTTTGCGCCTCGATGTCCGAACTTGAGTTTGTATGTCTGTGCGCCGAACGCCAGTCCCAAAAGCTGATGTCCCAAACAAATCCCGAAGATTGGCATTTTACCGGCTAGCTGTTTGATAGTTTCGATTGCATAAGTGGTGGCTGCCGGGTCGCCGGGTCCGTTGGATAAGAATATTCCGTCAGGATTTGACTCCAATACTTCTGCTGCCGATGTTCTTGCCGGATAGACGGTTACATCACAACCATACGAAGCCAGACGTCGAAGAATATTCCGTTTAATTCCAAAATCGAAGACAGCCACTTTGAATCGTTTCCCTTTAGGAGCATTCGGTAATTCAAACGGTTCTTCGGTGGGAATCCACGAATATTTTTTATCGCAGGTAACACCGCCTGTCAGGTCTAAACCTTCCATCGAATCTAATTCACGGGCACGTTCCACAAGTACTGTTGCATCTGTTTCAGTCGCTGAAATTATACCGCGCATGGCACCTTCATCGCGGAGAATACGAACGAGCATTCGTGTGTCTATCCCTCCAATTCCAATTTTACTATGCTCTTCCATCCATGAGCCAAGCGATTTTGTTGCTCGAAAATTAGAATAGTTATCAGAATATTCCCTTACGATTATCCCTTCGGTTTGAACATCTCCCGATTCCACATCAATAGGATTCACCCCGTAATTCCCGATATGAGGATAGGTAAAACACATGATTTGCCCCTTGTAGCTGGGGTCGGTCATGATTTCCTGATAGCCGGTCATGGCAGTATTGAACACCACTTCCCCGCTCGACTCAACTTCACTATTCCCAAAAACATACCCTTGAAATGTTATTCCATTTTCCAATGCAAGAATTGCCCTTTTTTTTGCGTTTCCAATCTTCATTACCCGTATTTCCTTTTCTTATTTTTAGCTTTTTTTTTGTTTTATTTTGCTATTATCAAAATTTCAAAAGCAAAGTTAAAACATTTTTTCGTAAGTTTCGGTTGTTGATGTGCAAAATTTCTCGATTACACTCTTTATCAAGGAGGTTGCCTTCAGTGTTTTACCCGTACCCGGTGCGCTAACTCCGCACTTTCCTCTCCCGATTGCAGGCGCAAATACGCCAATGCAGTCCACCCCATTATCCTTAAATACAAGGGTACTAGTCCTCAATCAAAGCTACGAACCTGTCAGTGTTTGCAATGCTAAAAAAGCGTTTCTGCTTATTTACATGATGAAAGCCGAGGTAGTTGCCGAACGTAACAATCGAACACTTCGCTCTGTCAGTGCCACATTTCCCTACCCCAGTGTTATACGTCTTTCGTCGTATATTCGTGTACCGTTCAAAAAAATTGAGCTTTCGCGTAAAAATGTATTACGAAGAGATAACTTCCGTTGTCAGTACTGCAACAGCACCTCCAACCCCCTCACGATAGACCACATTATTCCGAAATCCCGCGGTGGAATGGATGTCTGGGAAAATCTCATTACAGCTTGTTTGAAATGCAACAACAAAAAAGGTAACCGTACCCCCGATGAAGCATCAATGAAATTACTCTCAAACCCTCGACGTCCGCATCATGTGCTGTTTCTAAAACAGTATATGGGGAGTGCCGATGACAGTTGGAGACCGTATTTGTTTATGTAGTATATTATCAATATACGGATACGCAAATCCTTATAAACATTGAGAATCCGTAGTGCAGGGTTTGCAAACCCTGCACTACGGATTCTTGCGATAACATAATCTCTACAATAATACAAAACCCCGATAGCATCCATGCCTTCGGGGTTTTTGTATTTCCACTTCCTTGTGATTTTGTAATCATCCATGCGTCTCTGCTTGATGCGTCCTTGACTATTCGTCCATGAAATTTCAAGCAATGTGTAATTGTCGTATCATTTATCGCCCGCTTATCAGTTGGAGATACTGCTGCGGAGACTGATTCGCTTGTGAAAGCGTCGTTATTGATGTTTGCTGCAAGAATTGTGCCTTAACCAGTTCAAGCTGCTCTTGGGCAACATCAGTATCTTCAATCCGCGAGATAGCCGCGTTGTAATTTGTAATTTGCGATTTGAGTGCATCTTCCTGCGATTGAAGGCGATTGCTTATACCGCCAAGATATGCTGCTACTTTATTAACATTGTTAAGTGCGATAGCCAAACTTGTAAGTGTTGTGCTAATACTTCCAACGCCGAACACACCGAGATTGCTGGTGTTGACAGCGTCCAAACTATTCAAATCTAAGCCCGATACTCCGGCAAAGTTTGTGTTACCCGTAACCGTAACTGCAAAACTTCCGTTTGTAATATCAAAGTTTGTCGCACTGGCACCTGTTGTCAAATCAACAGCAAGTGTAAGAAGTGTATTTGCAGCATTAAATCCAATCACAAAATCACCGGAGAACGTACCGTCAATTAATTGACGACCGCCAAATACGGTTGAGTCCACGATAGTCTGGATTTGCTGGGCAAACCGATATGCAGCTTTTGCAAGTGCTACCTTTTCATCACTTCCGAGCGCACCCGAAGATGCAGTTGCCGCAGCATCTTTAATGCTCGTAAGCAAATTATTAATGTTATCATATCCGTCCTGAGCAATGTTGGCAACATTTGTTGCATCGCCAACTGCGCGAAGCGCAGCTTTCAATGCACCGTTACGCGCTCCGAGCGAACGTGATGTGATATATCCCGCTACGTCGTCGGCAGCGGAGTTAATCCGCTTACCGGTTGAAAGCCGAAGCTGACGAACCGCGATATTATTGCTGGCAGATTGTAATGCGTTATATGCATTTTCTGCCGGAGTATTTGTTCGAATCCTGGCGCCGCCTGAAACTGAAGATGGCATGGCGTTTCTCCCTTAAATTATAAAAAAAACAACAAAGAATTTTATCTCTTTGTTAAACTATTGACAAGCTATGTGCCAACAGATACATTCTTTCTGTTTTACACCGTTTTATAAGTGAATTATGAAGATTTATCAATGGAAATGCAGAAGAACCGGGTGTTTCCCGAAAGAAACAAAATCATTATAAACTCCATATTTATTTAAATATAAGGTTGTTGTTGAATTGTTTTGCAACGACTCTTGACCACAAAACTCCTTTACATCTTCATAGAAACACAGTGCGGTTTTTTATGAATAATAATCTATTTATCGCCAGTAGTATGTAGAATAATAACCAAATTTTCAACTCTGGCTCTTTCAACCTATATGTACGTTTTTGATAGGATTCGTAGATTTGTTTAAAAAAAACGAGATTACAATTCTTCTTGTCTAACTTGTATAAATCCATTATTTTTGCATGGTGAAACGGAGTGTGGCTCAGCCCGGTAGAGCACCTCGTTCGGGACGAGGGGGTCGGAGGTTCGAATCCTCTCACTCCGACAGATTAAAGCGGCTTTACAGCTTCTTTATATGGAAAGACTGCCATCATATAACTACAAAAGGCGATGGATTCATCGCCTTTTGTTCTTTCTATATATTACTATGAGCAACAACTTATCACAACTCGAACAGCTCCGCGAACAGTTCAGACGAGATAATCCGCATTTGAATACCTTGCCCCCTGCCCGCAATGAAACTCCGGAAGAAATAGCCGCACGCGAAGAAACAAAGCGTGCCCGTCTCATCGTTATCCGCAAGCAATTAGAGGCAATTAATGCCAAAAAGAACCAACCGCAAAACGTTCTAACGGCTCTTAGCCGCTATCTAAAACAAGAGAAGAAGTAATCCTCCTTAAAATTTACATGAAAATAGACTATAAAAAATACCCTACACCGCGTATGAGACATCATACGGCATCAAATCTCTACGTACCCTTTGAGAATTTCAAGGTGCTTCCCAATTATTACCCACCTCTTCAAAAGGAAATTGATTGGTCATCGCATTTTGCCAATGGATTGCCGCCGCAGACATTAGATATTGGCTGCGGTAGGGGCGGTTTTCTACTTGAATATGCAATGCTGCACCCCGAAATCAATATCTTTGGTCTGGAAGTCCGCAAGCAAGCTGTAGATTGGATTGACGAGATTATTACCGGTGAAGGTATCAAAAACGCTGCTGTACTCTGGTATAACTCTTCTAACAAGCTCCCCTTTATTAAGAATGAATCACTGAACTCTGCATTTTATTTCTTTCCCGACCCTTGGCACAAACAAAAACACCGGAAACGACGCGCTTTCAATCTTGGTTTGCTCCATGAACTCTACAGGACTCTCCGCCCTGATGCTATGCTTTATCTGATGACCGATGTACCCGAAGTGGACAGTTATCAGCAAGAAATACTCGACCTTCACGGCGGCTTTACGTTCAGCTATGCAACTGATGAAGAATGGACATTACCAAGAACTGACCATGAGAATTTCTCACTCAAAAAAGGGATACCGTATATTCGTGCAATTGTACGAAAGAAAAAGGGCTAAGTATTTGGTGGTTATACGTTTTCTATTTCACTTTTTTTGCAATAATACGATTAACCGGGTGTTGCAGGCAACAGCCATAAATATATTGTAAGTATTGCGACCGTTTGGCTGTTTATGTGTTATTACGGTATAGAAATCAATTCCTTCCATTTCTCAATAACGGGAAAGAAAACTATGAGACATTTTACTATCAGGCGAATTTTTTTCGTCTTGTTTGCTGTAGTGCTTGTTATATCTTCAAGCACCCTCCATGCACAAAAATATACGGTTCACGAATGGGGAACATTCACAACTGTTCATGGCTCTAATGGCACACAACTTAACGGTATTTATCTTGAAGAAGAACACTTGCCATCATTTGTCTATCATCACAGCGGATTTTCTCCGGATTTAAATGTTACTCAAAAGGGAATCTACCAACCTGTGGAAAATGTAAATGTAAAAATGGAAACCCCGGTTCTCTATTTTTATTCCGATATGAAAACCGATGTGAATGTCAAAGTTAATTTCCCGAACGGAGCAATCAGTCAATGGTATCCTCAGCGTTCAGGAGGTGAGGCAGGTGGTAATGGTTATGATACATTAGATTTCAAAAAACAATATAATGGTTGGATTTCTTGGGATGCAACAATCCTTCCTCCCCTAGCAACAAATCCCTATTCTGCTCCTGAGAAACAGGTCACACCTACATGGTCAGCCCCGCGTAATACGGATGCAAATTTAGTACAGTGCCAGAAAGAAGTGGAAAAATATCTTTTCTACAGAGGTGTAGGTCGTTTTTCTCTTCCACTTATTTCTGCGTTTTCACCTGATGGCAGTTCATTGTTTCTTGCAAATTACGGAAAGGATTTAATTCCCTATGTCTTTGTTTATGAAAAAAAAGAAGGTATGCCGACAAATGTTTGGTGGACAGGTAAACTTGAAGCAGGACTAACCTTTAAGGTATCCGAACCGACATCCCAAATGCCCGCAGAAGCTATTGCTGCGAAATTCATTGAATTTCAAAAAGGTTTAGTCAGTGCAGGATTATATCCAAAAGAAGCAGCAGCAATGCTTGAAACTTGGCATACGAGTTATTTTGAACATAACGGTTTACGTGTTTTTTGGGTGGTGCCTCGTAATTATACCGACGAACTCCTACCGCTTACACTTAGCCCGAAGCCGGAGGCAGTAGAGCGTGTACTTGTAGGAAGAAGCGAAGTAATGACACCAGATTTCGAGAAAATGGTTGCTGCAGATTTCGAGTCAGGCAATGAAGCTAAATGGAAGGATGACCGTTATTATTTGGCATATAAAGAACGTTTTCAGCAGCTTCAGCAAACGTTGGGTATATCTGATGGAAGCAACTTAAGCCAAGGTTTGACACTCTACCCTAACCCTGCATCCCAAAATCTTACCGTTTCAGCGAGAACTTTGGGCGATGGGGTTGAAAATGTCCGTCTTACGCTTGTTAATGCAATGGGGATGGAAATTGTATCGAAGTATGATAAAACAGCAGGCAATGGATTTACGACCACACTTGATCTCAAGAATATTCCAACCGGGCTGTACTTTGTCAAACTCCAAATCGGTGGATGGTTTATGGCTCAGAAGTTTGTGAAAGAATAACGGGATATTTGTTCCATTCATACTTTTGGGGATTAAACCAAAGTATAAGTACAGGGACAAAATTAAATAGAGATATTTGCCCTGTCATTCTGTGCGCAGTGAAGAATCTCCGTAAGCACATCAGTCCAACAGATTTTCACGTTCTACCGGTGATTCTTCAGTCGAAGCCGCCTTCAGAAAGACAGCTAGTGAATATCAAAAGAAATTGTGTCTACCTGCATACATACAATGAAAATGAGACCTGGTCAAGAAGAGAACAATAGCTTTAACAAACATACCGTGAGCCATGCTCCATCAATATAATGAAGCATTACAAAATCTATAATTTAAGTAGCGTAGGTTTTCAAACTCTACGCTGCTGAAACTCAAACTTATATCTAATCTTACCCTTCATTTCCATAAACATCACAGCCCGCACCGCTCAAAGATATAATCCACACTCTTGAATATTTTATTGCCGGACGTAAATATATCTGTTAACTCTTCACCGGTAATCAGTTCCATTACCCCACCGTTTTCCTGTAGAGTATCCAGTAGCGGACGGCGTTCAGCCCAAGTTTTCATTGCTGCCTGCTGAACGAGTGCATAGCTTTCCTCGCGGGTGATTCCCCTGCGTACCAGTTCGAGCATAACCGTTTGCGAGAATACAAGACCGTGAGTAATATTGATATTACGAAGCATATTTTCTGGATACACGAGCAGCCGATCCACCAAGTTAATCGTTAGATGCAACATATAATTGAGTGTAATAGTCGAGTCGGGACATATTACCCGCTCTACGCTGCTGTGAGAAATATCGCGTTCGTGCCATAGTGCATTATTTTCGAGTGCAGCCATTGCATTCCCTCGAAGAAGTCGAGCCAAACCGCAAATTCTCTCAGACACAATCGGGTTGCGCTTATGCGGCATCGCCGAACTCCCCTTCTGTCCTTTCGAGAAAAATTCTTCAGCTTCGAGTACTTCCGTACGCTGTAAATGGCGAATTTCCATTGCGATTTTTTCGAGAGACGAGCCGATAATGGCAAGTGTAGAAAGAAACTCCGAATGGCGGTCGCGCTGAATTACCTGAGTAGAAACCGGTTCCGGCTTCAAACCCAATTTGTCACAAACATATTCTTCCACCTTTGGCGAAAGATGTTCAAATGTACCTACAGCACCACTTATCATACCGGTGGAAACTGTTGCAATCGAATATTTGAGACGGTCAATATTCCTTTTACATTCTTCGTACCAGAGTGCAAGTTTGAGTCCGAATGTAGTCGGCTCAGCATGAATCCCGTGCGAACGCCCTACGCACAATGTATATTTGAATTCCTTAGCACGGCGCATCAGCACTGCTTCCAGACGAAGCAAATCATCAAGTAATATTTCACCGGCTTGTTTTAGCTGTACTGCCAGACACGTGTCCAGTACATCGCTGGAGGTCATTCCTAAGTGAATAAATCTCGAAACCGGACCTGTATATTCCGCTACATTCGTGAGGAATGCAATAACATCATGCTTTGTAGTTTCTTCTATTTCGAGGATTCGCGCCACATCAAATTGTGCTTTAGCACGGATTTCACTAACAGCTTCTCCGGGGATAATTCCAAGTTCAGACTGAGCTTCGCACGCCAAGATTTCAATTTCTAACCAAATGGCATATTTATTGTGTTCGCTCCATATCTTTCCCATTTCGGGACGTGTGTATCGCTCAATCATTCTGTTTTGATTCTTTCGTTGATGAGTAAACTTCTTGTTGTTTTCTTACAAAAATACGTCAAATTTTTATCATAAAGGTAAGGAAGTCATACCAAAGGATTGTCATACATTTGATATTTTTTTGGAAATATCAAAAATTCATTCCCATTTTTTTTTCGTTACATTTGTATTCATTGAATATCGTTTTTGCACTATTCAATGAATGGAAAGATATCATTATTCATAGTCGTAACTATCTTAGAAAATAAATATGTTATTATATATTGTTCGGCATGGTATTGCCGAAAAACCAAGCGGGTTTCTACAGGACAAAGACCGTTCGCTTACAGAAGAAGGAAAGAATATTGTTGCCGAACTTGCCGGCGCTCTCACAACGAAAGGAGTTCATCCCGAAACAATTATTTCAAGTCCATATTTACGCGCCAAACAAACTGCAGATATATTGGCTGCCGGATTCAAGCCGTCGCTCGTTGTAGAAATAGATAAACGGTTGATGCCTAACTCATCACCGTCACTTTTGCAAGAAATTCTTTTTGAGCATACTGCTTCAAAATCAATCATGATTGTCAGTCATGAACCTGCTGTTAGTGAATTTGCTACAACCTTGTGTGCAAATGATGCTGAGCGTGTGTATGGGTTTTCTCCGGCAAGTGTATGTTGCGTGGTGATTGAGAGTATCCCGACTATCCGCGGGTCTTTGTATTGGTTTGCCAGCGCAGAAGAGATTATCAGATCGGTGTGAGATGGAATTGAAGAAATCCCCTTTAGCCCTCCATTATTGAGCATGGCTGATAAATTCTAAATAAGTCTAAAAATCATCAATAGGATTTCCAAAAGGGACAAAATAATGCAATGGCATTATAAAAACAAAACAGTTTCCGACTGTCATTCTGAAGATGACTTCGACTGAAGAATCTCCGATAGAACGTGAAAACCTAATGGAAGGATGTGCATACGGAGATTCTTCGTTGCACTCAGAATGACGGGCAATGTAAGAG
>CAZGNO010000115.1:0-9962 GCA_964527785.1 uncultured Chitinophagaceae bacterium | reverse complement strand
AGCAATTTGCTAATATTACCGTTAGGGTCGTAGCTGTACGTTGAGCCGTTCTTATCGCTTGGTGACGTCCAGCCCGGGCTCGCTAAATTCCATGACGCTGTTTTCTCTTCCTTCAGACGGTTCAATATATCATACGTATAGATCCCCGTTCGCGGATTTTGCTCTACACCCAAAGTATTCCTATAGCCGTTCACCCAACCTGCTATGTTACCGTTGTATAAGTCTGCTACAGCCGGTGACGTCGCGCTTGCCGTGCTGCTGCTGTATTCAAATGCTGAACCCGTATGAACAAAGTCACCATTGTAATACGTCAAACTATTACCAAAGGCATCCAAGCCGACCATACTCTTACCACTACCGGAACCGTACCCGTCACCGCCGGGGTCATCCCCAGACGGAGTGCCGGAAGCCGACTCCAATGCAGGATGGTTCATTGCTTTCAGCCAGCCCTGCAAGGTATAGGTGAAATCCGTACCCTGCACCTTGTCCCGACCCGTTACCACCCGCTTCAATGGTCCGTGCAGATAATATTCATACTCGGCGTCTCGTTCCCATATCTTATTGTCGCGGCTCGTCTCTACTGATGTTACGCGGTTGTCTTCGTCATATTTATACCGGTGCATGAAGCGGTCTTTGAATCCCTTCTGGTACGTGACTTGTAGTACCTTGCCGCTTATCAGGTCGTATTCGTAATCTATGACACTTGCGCCAACTCCGGGCATATCCTGTATCAGCCATTCCACATTGCCGTGCGGGTCATAGCTGTAATAGGTGGAACTGTATTCAGCGGTTGAGCTTCCCGGTTTGGGTAGATTCTTCGTAGTCGTCCAGCTCACACGGTTTTGTAAGTACGTTTGCGTTCGAGCCATGCCACCGGTTGCAAACGGTGCAGGCAAATTTGCAGAGTTGCTTGAATAGTCGGTGATCGGTGGAAGGGAATAGTATATCTGTGTGTATTCCGTACCTGACCCCAGGGTAGGATTGCACGCCGTCGGGTAACCGTCTGTGTCATCCGCCATTCCTTGCGTCGGCGTTCCTGATTTCTCGCCGAATTCTACGATACGACCCAAATTATCGTAATTCGTGTATGAGAATGTTCCTGCTGCCGCTTGGTGCGCATCTTGAGAAAGCCGTAGGCGTCCCTTGCCGTCGTACAAGAAAGTCGTTACACCACCATCCGGTGTTTTCTGCCATGTCAATTGCCCAAGTGTATTATACTTATACTCACTCTCAAACGTATGGTTCGGATGATTACGCAAATACGGCATTCCTGAAAGCGGATGAACACCCTTCGGAGGTATTGTTTTCACTAACCTTCCTGCGCGGTCGTAATAATAGAGCGTGTAGTGGTAGAATTCCTGACCGTATTTTGCAGTCCATGCGTCGTGGATGTTCTTTGGGTTCATACACTGGTCACGATACGTGGCGCGGAGGGCTTCCATTGCCAGCTCGTGGCGGTTAGTGATTTGGGTCTGGAGGTTCTGCGTAAGACGAATAACTTCTTCCTCCGCACAGCTCTTCACGCGGAACTTCACGCCATTACCCGTAAATGGCTTCTGCTCCTTGAAGCGGACACACATGGTGCCGCATGGCGCACTAACGCCGCATGGCATACAGAATACGTTCACGTTTTCCTCAATACAATTGTTACCGCACTCCAGACGTACATTATCGAATTGAAAATCGTCCTCACGGTCATTCGGACCGACAGTACCGCCTTTCGAATCGTGGAAGACAAGATAACCGTCCTTATTGACGTAAAATCCGCCGATCGTCTCGAAAATGTGGATATAAAAACCACCATGCACGGTACCCCAGGATCCGTCAGCACCCCATGGTTGACGAAGTCCATCGAAACGGTTTGGATATCGCGTGTCCGGCTCGCAGCCGTACGGATTCGGAAACCCATTATAGACCAACTTGTTAAAATTATCGCTCGGATATGTAATCGGATATGTGCGGTGGTCGGTACCGCCGGGACCTGTAAGTTCCACATGAAGGGTGAACGTTCCGCCGAAGTCCGTCGCCGGAAATACTGCCGTTGCGTTGTCCAGCCACAGAGTGAACGTACTTATCGCCGCAGGATTCTCCGGTGCCGTAAATGTCAGGCGGAATTTTCCAAGATACGCGTGCTTGCTGAATAACTTGTTCAGCTCATTCAGTTTGTAAGGATACTCATAATAGGGAGAATAAGCTTTCCAGACCGGCGTCTCATTCAGCCCCCAATAATTACCACCCGTATACGCGGTTAACGCCGGATTGGCAGCCATATGACCGTACATCATGACATTGTCCGGATCTTTCGTCAAAAACGCATAATCAAGCGTTGATGAAAATTTCACGATGCTGCCGAACGTATAGTTGTTGCTGTATAAATTAACACATTGCAACGGCTCACGAAGGTTGTATCCTGGATATGGATCAAAAAAAACACCGTCATCATAGGTATCATAACTCGATTCCACTGCTGTAAGTTTATACACACCATCCGCTACCTTCATGCTCCCCATTGGGTGCCAATCGTGTGTTCTCGGTCTAAACATCGACGGCGGAGGTGTCGTGTACGTCCATTTGAAAAACCACGGATCGAACGTTGTAGTAGCTGGAGTACCCGGAAATGTCGCAAGCAACGCATCCAAATTACTGCAACTCTCGGTCAATAAAAACTTGTTTGCATTCGAAAAGGCACCGTTCGGAGCACGTCCGTTGCCGTCCATAGCCAAGTCTTGGTGTGATGACCACGTATAGCGCAGATAGTCGTTCAGGAAAAAGGCAAATTTGTTCTGTAGAAAATCATTATACCCCTGATTCCAGAAACCGTCTGCTTCCTGCTGCGGCAAATTATAAACGATTGCCCCATTTGAAGAATTATTCGCGTACGGTTTGATCTCCTTGCTCTGATGAAACGCTATCTTGCAATTGGGACCTGTTGGCTCCGTATACGTACCGTCTTCGTATCTAAAGAATTTATTTACCCCCTTGCCCGGCTCCGCCTTGTCTATGAACACATAAGCATTCGTCGAATTGAATACGAAGGAATTACGACATGTTCCTGCCATCGTGCCCAAGCCGAATTTTATCTCGGCTTCCTTGACAAGGTCGAATATATTACACCATTCTCCGGGAGAGTGCGTTACCGTACGACGTATCTTCTCCAGCTTTCTGTTCATATATTCGACGATTTTGTCGACGAGAAGTCCGCCGGCACCCAAGTACGTATATCCTTCTCCCGTCATACATGGTAAAGTCGGAGGGTCTTCAAAGGATCTGAGTACCACCTCCAGTTGGCCTGTCAATGCAGTCTGCCATTTCTTCAATTGTTCAGGATTACCGAATTTGTTATCGTCCTCAGGATTTATAATCGTGTAAGTCTTGCAATACCAACGTACCTCCACCAGCATACAACTTAAGGTAAATTCGGATAGAAAATAATAGCCCTCCGGCATACTTTCTTCGTCAACGGGTGTGAAGCCACCCTCTACATCGGGATAGAATTCACCTTCCAAGAGATAGTTATGCTCTCTATATTGTTTGATAAGAGATAGTCTTGCCTCTTCTACATGACGGTTGCAAGCATCTTCGGCAGATTTTTTTATGTTATTCTTGAACGCCTCGTAGCAACATCCTGCGTCGAAATCATCTCCTTCATTACAGCATTTAGGAGGCACTTTTTTGTCGTCGTCCGAGTGCGACATATCGCCCAAAACGCGATTCTCAAGCGTACCGGCAATACCCGAACGCTCTTTGACCACTGCCTGGTGAATTTTCGCTTTCATACATTCCCATACTGCAGTCAAATTCTTATTTACCTGTATGTCATGGTCTAAAGTCGCCGGTCCTGCGCTACAGCTGATCGGAAATTCGTTGTCGTTGGGATCGAGAGAGTTGAACAGATCCATCATGCAACTGTTGTAGAGGGCACCGTAGTCATTACCACCGAGCGGATGATCCCTGCGCAGAATAGAGAATGGATAATCACGACATTCACTTGTTACTTCACTTGATTCGCAGAATTTTCTTCCGGCGCAATCCAAGAACGTTTCCATTATGTCAAAATCCAGGTTTACGGTTTGGATGGTGGTCTTGTTGTCGGCATCGTATTGAGCTTCTTTATATTCTTTTTCCGCCGCTTCGGATTCCTCGGTTTCTTTTTCAGGTACATAATCATCTTCCTTGGGTGGGAACGGGATTTGCTGTCCCGATTTAGCATACCCGGCGAGAACACCTCTCCAGCAATGCCATAATTTGCTGCATGAATAGCCGTTATCAATCATCCTGTGCATGAGCTTGTCAAAATCTCCGTCTGCAGCTCCGGTTCCGAAGAAAAACCCCTTTGTGGCATTGCCTGAGGGATCCACCGTTACTTCTATAGTAGAGCCATCCATCGTAAAGAGCACTTCGGTAAAGTAGTTCTTGTGTGGATCCGTGGGTACTGGAAGTACGCTTTCAAAATCCGGCTCGGCTTCAGGATGCAGCGGATCGGGGAATGAACTGCATGGTGTTGCGCATTGAGGATCTGGGAGGTCTAGGTTCACTTCATAGCAATCAAACTGTCCCTCTGGGAGATTGACATTGTAAGAAACGGCAGATTTGGTGTTGCGGTATTTGGTGTAATGATCAAGGAGCTTGTCATAAAGCTCCAAGTAATATTCCTCGTCGTCAGCACCCGATGGGACTATGTGGGTCCAATGTTCAGCTATTTCCGTTCCAAATACTTCTTCGAAGAAGTTGCCGGTAGGTTCTCTCAATGCAGCTGTTGCTTCGTCCACATAAGACTCCATCCTTGTTTTTTCTACTCCGTCGACAGTAACCATAGGGTTTGTTCTGATGGTACGGGTAAGTGTGTATGTCCCCGGCTCAAGGGAGATGATTTCCGGGCTGGTGTTCGGGTCTATATTTTTATATGCCGTCAGCAGACTACCTGGAGATTCAGGGGTTTCACCTGATACGCAAGCTACACCGTCGAGAGTAAAGGTATGAGTAAAAAGCTCTTCTTTGCTTGCAGTAGCACTTTCGATGTGCTTTGTGAGATTTACAATAACCTCATAATCGCAGTTCTTACAGAAGTCCGGGCAAGACATTGTCACTTTGTTTCTCAGCATTTCGTAACGCAACGTACAAAGGGCAGACTTTGTAATGATGAAATCGGTAGAAGAGACATATTGGTCAGGCGCCAACGGATTATTACCCAATGCGGTGTCTATGACTGTAACTGTGTTGATGTCTTCTTTTGCAGGATCCGCACCGCTTACGGTATTGACTTCGAGGTCAACCAGCGCGTTGTTGTAATTTGCGGGATCGGATTTCATCAGGCAGGTCGCAATTGTGTTTCCGTCGGCTGTTGTATAGGCAACAGAAACGATTCCATTGGGGTCAGTAGTTATTGTTTTGAATGCAGAAGAGTTTTTTGGTGCTTCATCTCCAAAAATACTGAGGAGCTCATTTGCCGGAGCCCCAATGTATTTTGTCCGCACTGTTTTCTTACTGCCAATAGTAAAATTTGACCCGATACCACTTTGCTCCGCTACTCTTCCCAATGGGTCAGAAGCGTATAACGTTCTCGCAAACGGGAATCCTTCAGCCGAGGGAATATTTATATCCGTATTTGTGTTTGAATAAAAAGAACCGATTGAAGGTTCACCTACATCATTATCACTTTCATTGGCCGCATCGGTTTCTATACTTCCTATCGTTGTTATATCCTTATCAAAATCAAATGCAGAATATAGCTTTTTATTATCTGTTCCACTTTGTTTAAGAATGCTTTTAACATACGACAATTCACGCGAAGGAATAGGAGCCGGTAAGGTTTGAAGCACAGGGCGTCCAGAAAAATCATATCCTGTATAGGATGCTAAGATATGGTCTTTCGATTGAAGAGCAGATAGCTGTTGAGTAGGTTGCAACAGACGGTTTGCAAACACGATTGATTCATTAAATTGTGGTCCGTAATCAGTTGCTCCTTCAGTAAAAGTACGGGAGAATATCCAGTTTTTGTCTTTGTCAAACTGACGGTAAAAAAAAACATCTTTATTACTGTGCTTTGATACCAATTCAGTCGATGTTGTACTGCTTCCGTCAAGAATTTCGGAAACTCCATTGAATAATTCCGAAGTATCAGCCGTAAGATTCCTTTCTAGAGTTAGAAAAGCACCGTCGGCAATAGCATCTTTGTTCCAATCGCCCCAATTCTTAGGATTTGCTATTCCGCCCTCCTCCTTATTGCCGATCGGTCTTACTCTCCATATATAGAATCCCCGTCCTTCTGCCAATGTCAAGTCTATAGCGGATAGTATGGTGGGATCTTCAGGGTGAGCAGGATCTGGCGGTAATATTACAGGTCCGTACGTTTCAAGTGTCAAAGCGTTTTTCCAGTCCACGGTTGCTTTGATTTTTTTTTCATTGTCAGCAAGCATCGGATCGGTATTATACAGTTTTAATATTTGCAATTGATAATTTGGGGTTAACGTCACATCAGGACAAGGAGTTTCCGTACCGGACGAAACAACTTGCCAACTCAGCCTCATTGGATTACCTATCGTAAGAGGCATAGCTTTCAATTGGTATGCATGGCAATCCAAAGGGTCCTCGGGCAGTTCGGGTTGATGTACATTTATAGTCATCTCACTAATCAACCGGACACGTAAGCGGATATCCGTTTGGTAATTATCGGCTCCCGGAGTAGTAGGATTAAAAGAGTAACCCGTCGGTGTCGGCTCCCAAGCAACTTCGACATCAAACGGTCCGCTACCGGGATTACACAACAAACTCGACGGTATTATCTTATCAGTAATATCCACTTCGTAAACATCTTGTGGATTGTTTTGGCTAATTACCAATGTAGGAACGTTAAAAGGTGTACCACCGGTACCTGCGGTAATTGTCAATGCAATGGAGGCATCCCATGTCAGACCTCCATAACGGAAATCATGCCCCTCCCCTTCGTTCTCTCCGTAATTATCAAATTCAATTCTCAGGATCGTTTTCTTGATACAAGTACAAAAACAGTATGCCGGTGGGGGGGCACCGATGAGCGTAACAGTTGTTGAAGTGTTGCCGGACAAATAACTGTGATCTTTAACCTGATTCTCTCTTTTATAGGTTACCCCGTAGAGAGAAAGCACGGATAAGCTGTCCGCAGGCAGCGAAACACTTATCCCTTTCCCAGCCGGGACTGCTATTGGAGAAGTCATTTGAGCAAGACTTGGTGCTGCACAGTAAATATATGTTATTAAAAGCAGACTACAGTACGAAACAGTATTATGGAGTATTGTTTTCATAATTGCTTATTTGGATTATTATGAGTTGGCTGTAAAATGGTATCTGAAATTCCGTCTATCGTCCGGCTTTTAATTTTATTCTGAAATGTACTTTTCTTTTCTCAAATCGCTAATGTGATAATTTTTAAATTCTTTTCTCGGTTTGTTTTCATGCTCGAACACTGTCTGTTCCAACGGACAAATCAAGTCCCATGGCAATGTATAATCTGTATCTACTGTGGTAAGTATATACTTCTCTTCTTTAATGTCAGTTGCATTCTTATATCGCATCTCAACCGAAATCAAGCTGCTATTATTCATATCCACAATGTAATGCATAGTTTCTATTACGGGAAACTTACTATGTTCCGTTTTAAATTTTAAAATAAGTTCTTTGCACCTTCGATTTTTGGCATCTGTAAATTCCCTACAGCTTTGAAAATTCTTATCTGAAATTAGTGAATCTGATATTTGACTGAATTTTTCAATCGGGTTAGTCGGCACTTCATTATTTTTATGTTCTTTAATTCTTTGTATTCCTATTCGTTGCATACCGGGAAGAATGGTCACATATGCTTTTCCGTTACTGTGAATAGTAAAGTATCTATTATATATTTTCACTCTTTTGCTATTGGAAAAAATATTCATAATTGTATCTTTTTCAGTTTTTTTATTACAGTAATTTTTTTCAATAATCATTGAAAGATAATTTCCTTTGCCTACAGGTTTCTCTTTCAAGAATTCCGATAAAAGATTCTTGTATATATTTTTAACTTCATGCACACAGGATAATCCTCCGGTTGCAGAGTTCTGATAAAAACAAATAATCATGAGTATAACGGAAATATATAATTTCATTATTTTAGCCTATTCCTACTTTTAATCATAACCAATTTCCGTTAGTTTTCTACCTGATTCGCATACGGGAATGCAATTTGTACCATTTGTAGTATAAACAAAATCACAAGGTGGTTTTAAAGCCGGTTTTAATATGGCTCTATATACCGTGGCTTCGGAGGATATGATATGAAACGTATTTTTAAGACTATTTAAAACGTATGAGTCCACCAATGTATAGGGTGGATCGAAATCTAGTCCGGGTACAGGTACAGGTGCAGGACATGTTGCATATTTGGCAACAGTTCGCTCTTTCCATCTCATAATACCACAAGTGTCCGTTATAACATCAATTGTATGGGTACAGCAATCCTCGGAACAGCCATACGATACTTGGTCTGCTATTGAAGACTTAAAATCCTGCCCCTGAAGTGCAAAGCATGCAGGAGTAAAGATACGCCATGTCCCTTCCAATACCGTATTATTCCTGACAAATTCAGACATAACTGAAAACAACATATCCTGCACCATTTTCAACCATTGACAATCGGGCACATCTTTAGCACTAAATAAATTATTAGTACAGCCGGGGTCAAGGGTGACACCGTCAATTCGCATATCTTTATATGGGTCACAATCCCTTGTTTTATATTTAACAGTAAATGTACATCCTCCGTATGACACTTGTTTTGTTTGTGTAAGCAGTGACCATCCGCCGGGAGCATAGCTTGATATATCGAATACATGTTCCGGACATGTATTGCATCCTTGTGCCGACGAAGAAGAATACATTATTATAAATATTAGCAGGAAAAAGCTCAGTTTATACATTATCATAATTCCTTATAGAAGTTTGTTATAAAATCATCATCACTTAGAACCAATATCCCTTATTCATCGAGTTCCGATCATAAAGATGAGTATTTTTTATTGTTTCTTTTTATCATTATTTTTCGAGCTTTCCATTTTAATCGTATCTACCCCTATAATTTTTGCGTTCACTTGATCTGGGGTTGCGTGAATGTTCATTATATCAAACTTAACAGCAGCCATAGTATCAATTTTGTTCTTTCTTCCACGCTCCAACATATTCTTAATCCTTTCATTCGGCTGATTGGATTCCGACTTGCTGCCATTTTCTTTCTTTATATTCCCCAAAACGTCTTTCACATACATATTTCCGGATTCAACCGGCTTCAATGTTCCCGCTACATCTTCTTTCTCGTGTATATTACCGTACTTAAATGACTTCATATTCTCTAGTACGTCTTTTACATACACATTACCAGACTTGGTTGCCTGCCCTGAGGTACTGGCATTCAATGCAGTTGAAACTTCGTAACGTGCCATTCCTTTACCGGCTTTGCCCTGCGGTCGGTCGGCAGACGGAGTATAGTAGTCAGTCTCTGCAACTGTCTTTACCCCTCGAGTTGTTTCTTTGAGTTTTCGAAGGAGTTTTCCTTCACTGTTGTATTGGAATATGCTGGCAAAATGCTGATCGTCAAATTGGGCTAACAACCGTAAATTCTTATTGTCATAGACATAACATATGCTTTGAGATTCTTTAGGTTGCATACGTATGTCGTCAACGTATTGATCACTTGTAATACTTGAGCAATTAAATACAATCGTCGCTGAGGCATTTGCTTCAAGTGTTATGGTTTTTTCATAAAGTATCCACTCACCGCTTCGGCTTACTCTGTTCATGTTACTGCTGCTTATTGTCGGAGCACTGCTCGGGCTATCGTATGTAGACCACAACTTTATTATATAATCACCGGCATCTTTGACTGCCGGTAACAGTACCGAGGTAGTGAAGTTACCCCCAAAAACTGGACAGTAAAATAAGATGTATATTTGCATTCA
>CAZGNO010000114.1:0-11128 GCA_964527785.1 uncultured Chitinophagaceae bacterium | reverse complement strand
ACTGGCATTTCATTGCTGCCTTCTTAATGATTACCAAAGTTTAAACGACTTCATTCATTACTCATTTATTGCTTTTTTTGAAAATATAATGTCAATAATACTATTCAGAGGAGATTATGTTCCGTAAAGAATAGAAAAAAAGTACTTTGTTACCCCGTACTCATTTGCGCACAGTCGTAAAATGCCTAGTTTTTCTATGAAATTCAAAAAACTTCGTGTGATCACCAATTTTTTCCCAAGCTTTATGATAAAAAAAACCGTTATAGGTTTTTTGCAACCTATAACGGTAATTAATTTACTTTGTGATGATAACTATTTACGATATTCTATTATTCACCACTAATTTTTACCCTTAAGCAAACCTTAATCTTGTAAACTATTTCATACACCTCATCTATTCCCACACCGCATTTAACTGTTCATCAACCTGACTGTCAGCAAAAAGTATATATTTATTAAATGATTTAGAATCCTTCTTATGCCCTGAAACTGCTTGAACTGCTGCTGGTTGCGCACCTTTGACTAAGGATAAAGTTATAAATGTTCGTCGGCTACAATGCCATGCAATCAACTCATGTTTTGGTCGAGCTTCACTCGTTTTGCGTCCATTCTTATAAGTCACAATTTCTAATGTGCTACATACTCCTGCTCGCTCTACAATTATTTTCAAGTGTTCATTTGCACGCTGTGAGGATATTTTATGAAATAAATACTCTGGTGCATATCGTTCTAGAACTTTTCTTAATCTTGGTGTAATAGGACAACGGGTATTATCTCCGGTTTTCTGAGCAGAAATTCTAATTTCAGTTGCACCTATATGTTCTTTTGACAGTCGAGAAATATCACTGTATCTCAATCCTGTATAGCACGATAGTAAGAATAAATCACGTACTTTATCTAGTGCAGGACGGTCAGACAAATCTAAATTTTCTATAGACCGTAATTCATCATCAGTAAGAGCGAATAATGTTGTTTCGTGTGGTTCAGGTATAGTTAAGCAAGAAGGAAATTCAATAAAACTATAGAGATGAACATCACGCGCCCACAGCATAAAACGCCGTAAAGAAACTATGTACTTCCCCGCTGAACTGTCATTCCAATGGCTGGAACGGTATGCGGTAAAACGGGTAGCAAACTCATTAGACTGTAAATAAGGAAAAGGTGCTTTATCGGGCAATATCTCTTTAAGAGCATTTTGTAGGGTTATAAATAATTGAATATAACTATATGAGACTACAGATAGGGATTTTCGCTTGACTGGACGTGTCCCCTGTTCCAATTGCTTTAAGAATTCATTAAAGGCAGAAAGTATAGATGAAGTATCCATATTGCGCCTGTCGAGCAATCTACTGTCAACAATTTTATTTTTGACGAAACCAAATAAATCCTTTGGATCAGTTATTCCAAGCATTCTCGCATGATTGAATATCTCTTTTGCAGTGAATTCTATTTTATCAAGACGGTTATTAAGCTCCTGACCTGCATGGTTTTTCTTTACTCGTGCAGTTTCAGCATTCCATGATTTGGTAGATACATTTATACCTGTTGATATTTTTATACGGTCATTCCCAATACGTGTTACAAGATAGATTAAGGAATCTTGTTTTTTAGTATCTTTCAAGAAAAATGAAAACTTCATTTTTTTCCTATGAATCAGATTACAGAAGAGGTAATTTTGGAGTGGGGACGGTAGAGGGGAACAAAATATTTTGTTTTCTTTTAACTTCTTTTTACATCGTTTTACACATACTTCATCCTAAGTCTTTTATTCTAATTACTTATTGTCAAACTTTGTACAACGAAAAAAGCCCCGATAACGGGGCTTTGTGGTCAGGGAGGGAATTGAACCCCCGACACGAGGATTTTCAGTCCTCTGCTCTACCGACTGAGCTACCTGACCTTATTTTGCGCTGAGAGAATACAAAAATACGTTCTTTTGAAGAATTAGCCAAATATTTTCCCAAAATCTAGACCAATATGCACGATTTATTCAAAAAGGTGTCCATGCGAAACTTATAAACGGTACAAACGCCGGTGCGGTAAATGCGATTACTCCAAAATCTGCCGAGAGTGCCGTATTTCCAATACGAACACCGAGTAACGCAGCCGAGTTAAAAGGGACCTGAACATCATTATTCCAAAACTCGGCAATAACATGAAGGTCATTCCATTCTGATAATTTTGAATCCAAACCTAGTCCCAATCCAATCGCACCGTTCGGATACTTTACATTCACATTCCCTATTGTTCCGGCTGTTGCATTAAAAAAACTTTCATTTCCTGCCTTGTAAAAGAGAAGTCCGGTTAAACGTGTTTTGGTCATTGTAAAGGTAGCATTTGCAAAAATATTTTGAATTTGATTCCTTGCATTCAAAAATGCCAAACTCCCGCCTATTGCAATTGACATACCACCGGGCATTGTTTCATTTTCAGCTTGATATACTGTTGCTTTAGTAGTGAGTAATGAGAATTGCTCACTACCTGATATAGTTGGAACAAATGTTCTGCCTGCAGTAACAGAGAGCCATTCCCATCCTACTCCTGCATAGAGAAAAACCCCTTCAAATGCACCAATAAAGTGATTACTGCCTATCGGCTCCGCAGTAGGCATCAGAAAAATCCTATGTGATTGGCGATAGGATTCTTCCAAAAGACGAATTGCGGCAACTTGCTTACCATAGATGGTAGCAGTTCCGATAGCAGTTTTCATTTTTATCGCTTCACCCTCTTTGTCATCAATGAAAATTTCGACGATTTCACCTGTCAAAACATCACCATTCGTGAGCCGAAGGTAATATTTTTTATTATCAATTATCTTCGTCTCTTTAAATACTGTTATCGGCTCTTCGGCAAGTGATGGGAAATACATTGTAAGTCCCAATAGTGCAAATACAAGTGAAAGAATTAATTTCTTCATAGTTGTACTCAATTATTTAATAGATTTTTGGTTGGAAAATGCCAATTGTCCACACGCAGCATCAATATCCTCACCACTTGAAGAACGAATCATAACAGTAATGTCATTCATACGAAGCTTTGCTATAAAACGCTGAAAATCATGGAGTTTGGTTGGTTTAAGTTCGGCTGCAAATCCGTCGGGATGAGTAAAGTCTATTGCATGAAACGGAATAACATTTACTTTTGACGGCACACGACGGCATATTTTAGCCAAACGCTGCACATCGAGATCAGTGTCGTTGATTCCTTCTAAGAGAATATACTCATACGTTATCGGTTTACGTGTTTTTCGGTAATAATACTCTACTGCCTCACCTATATTTTTCAGAGTATATTTCTTTGAAACAGGCATCAGTTTCATGCGGCTTTCGTTGGTTGTAGCGTGAAGTGAAATCGCAAGTTTAATCGGTCGGTTTTCATCCGCCATGCGCATAATACCGGGAATAATTCCGGCAGTTGAGATTGTGATATGCCGTGGGGTCAATAAGCTAGAATTATCATTTGTCAAAAATTCCACAGCAGTCATAACATTATCGTAATTGAGCATTGGCTCACCCATTCCCATAAATACCAGATTTGTTATCTGCTGTGACGACTGCGATTGCACTGTCATGAACTGGTCAACTATCTCGGCTACCGTTAGATTTCGTTTTGGTTTGAGGGAAGCGGTTGCGCAGAACTTGCATCCGAGGGCACAACCAACTTGCGTTGATACGCAAATGGTAAGACGCTTTGGTGTGCCATCCTCTACAAGCATTTCACTTGGAATCAATACCGATTCGACCGCATTACCGTCCTGAAGATTGAATAAATACTTGATAGTTCCATCTTCAGAGACTTGTTTATTACCGATGGTGAGTGAACTATAATTAAATTCCGACTCCAACCGCTCTCTGGTTGCCTTTGGAAGAGTAAGAATTTCACTGAACGAGGTGATAGCCGGTGTAGAAAGTCCAACAAACAACTGCTTTGCTCTGAACTTCGGCTCGTTCCATTCTCCGAAAAGAGCTTGCAGTTCAGCTAGTGTATTATTTCTGATACTTTTGTTTATATGCTCGTTGATTATGTTCATTATTTTGTTACTGGATTGAAGTCGGTTATGATGTTCGAATGATTACTGTACTTTCTTCTTCTTTTTCTTTGGTGGAGGTGCACATATTGTTCTTAGAGCATTGAGTACCGGTCGGAAGTCCGAACGAAAATCGTTGGTCAATCTTGGTTTTTCATCAAAAAAAACTTCAGTTTCCGTTCCTTGGAATCTTATAAGCGTCCTTACGAACATCGTTGCTTCCCCGTTAAGTGAATCATGCTGCAAAGTGAGGTGAATAGTTCGGTCGCTCATCCCGTCATCTACTCTCTTTATAGTGACGATACTGTCATACGACGCAGAAAGTACTGAAAATCTATAATGAGCTAACGTATCTTTTGCACGGTTATGGAATTCTTCTGCCGGAAGCACGCACACAAACTTCATCGGTTGAGGTGATGAAACGCAGCCAATGATAACAAACACTAAAAGTAAAAATTGAAAAGGTAATTTCATTGTCGAAGCATTTCTATATGCGGGATGTCATCTTCCAGATACGGCTGTCCAACCGAACAGAAACCCAGATTACTGTAAAATTGCTCTAAATAACATTGTGCAGAAATTCTTATAGAGTGCTCCGGATAAAGTTTATTGCATTTTTCGATGCTCCGCTTCATAAGTTCGTAACCAATTCCCTTTTTTCTGGCAGATGTAGCAACAACTACACGTCCTATTGCAGGTTCTTCATACTTTTCTTTCGGTGGAATAATCCTTGTATAGGCGATAAGCACCCCAACCTCATCAAAACCGCAGAAGTGCAGCGCAGAGTAGTCATAGTGTCCATCAGCATCGAGATATATAGAGTTTTGCTCTACAATAAATACTGCTTGACGAAGTGCAAGAATATCGTACAGCAGCGTAATCGAAAGTTCTGAGAAGCTAAAATATTTCCAAACCACGTTCATATATATCACTAAAATAAAATTCGTTCGATTGGAAAATGAATTATTTTGCTGCCCATTTTTTAGCAAGCAACAACTGCCATAATTTTGGTTCCAGCCACATTACTATAAATGCAAACAGTATTCCTGCAATAACATCCACTGCATAATGATACCGCAAATAGACTGTCGAATAGATAAGGCAGCTTCCAATTACAAGGAAAATCCACCTCTGCTTCGAGCGCAGTTGAAACGCGAGTATTATGTTCATAACTGTAACCATCGTATGCCCACTCGGCATACAATCACGATTGACGACAAGTGCTGGATGCAACTCCCCAATTGAAATATTATCGCCTGCATTTATGAAGTTACGCATCGGTTCAGTGAACCATAATCCGGGGATTTCATTACTGAGATTAGCAAAATCATGTACAGTAAACCGCGGACCTATTGCAGGCAAGATAAAGTATAAAATATACGATACAAACAGCCCAAAACCTATCATTCGAGCAACAGTTCTTACTGCTTCTTTTCGTTTTGAAATGTACATTTCTATCCCTTGGGCTAGCCCTTGAAAGAAAAATGACACATAACAGAATTGCAGAAATTCTGTAAGAAACGGATGTGTGAACTGCCCAAGCACTTCCGTCGGGTTCGCTCCGAATATAGCTCTATCCCAAGTGATAAGAAGCGAATCGTAGTCATGAGGATGCACTACCGGAATAAAAAAGAAAACCTGCTTGAACATCACCGGAATCAACGGTACAACATAAAAATTATGAGTAACATCCAATATGATAGAATTTTTACGATTATTGAAATATGCTATCGCTGTTACAAAAAGAGCAATCAAAATATTCAGTCCGATTAATCTGCCCGACCATTCAATTTTATTGAAAAACAGAATACACAACAGTATATAGATACTCGACAAACCGAGTACATAAATATCAATTGTATTATAATGAACAAAAAATTTTGATTGGGATTTGGTAGTGGAATGGGTATTTTTGGTTTGCTTTACTGCTGCCATATCAATTCTGTATGAGTATATTTCCGTAATTTCAGAGTAAATTTACGGTAAAATTAGCAGTTTTTGAGGTATTTTCGATATATTTTCCTTTTTATGAGATAATAATGATAACTCTTTACCCAAAGCGTGTACCGTTTTATTCTGTTATAATACCAACGTTTAACCGGGCTGCTCTCTTGCCGCGTGCTTTGGAATCATTACTCCTTCAAGCCGAAACCGACTGGGAAGCAATTATTTGTGATGACGGGAGCTTTGATTCTACATTTACCGTTGCTCAAGACTACTGTTCGCGCAATCCCAACATACGGTATTTGTATCATTCAAATCGAGGCACAGGACTCACACGTAATGCCGGAATAATAGCCGCGTGCGGGATGTTTGTAACATTTCTTGATTCGGATGATGAATACTTACCCGAACACCTTTCAATCCGTAAGGAAATTTTGTGGGATTATCCCGAAGTAGATTTACTTCATGGCGGGGCTGAAATTATAGGAAATCCATTCGTAGCCGACAAAGACAATCCAAAAAAACAAGTCCATCTTTCAAAGTGTGTTATTGGTGGAACGTTTGTGATAAAACGTACTTCTGCAATTGATATAGGCGGGTTTTCCGCTCTCCGGTATGCTGATGACGCAGATTTCTTTGCAAGGGCGCAGGAGGTAGGGCTTACAATCGGAGAGACAGATGCGGCAACATACCGATATTACCGCGATACATCTGATTCGTTGTGCTCAACACAAACATAGAATACCGCTCTTTTTATGTTAAAAAAGTAAATCCCTTCTCATAACATCGCTGCTCTTACGTCATCTGCTTTAATTCCTTAGATTTTCACGTAGTTTTTTGATAGGATTTAGTTAATTTTACATTCTTTTCTCTATTCATTCCTTTACTTTCAGGAGTTTATCTTGTCTCGAACACTCAGCGTTCTCTTTATTGGTGATATTGTCGGCAACCCGGGTATGAATGCCGTCCGTACATTTCTTCCTTCTTTTATTCAGAAATATTCAGCACAGTGTGTCATCATTAATGGCGAAAATATAGTTAATGGCAAAGGACTTACGGAAAAAGAAGCGAATGAACTCTTCGCTCTTGGGGCGAATGTAATTACCACAGGGAATCATGTATGGGAGAATTGGCAGTCACGTCCGCTTCTTGCCACTAATCCGCTGGTGCTTCGTCCGTTGAATTATCCTGCCGGCAATCCCGGTCGCGGTCATGCTATTGCATCACTCCCCGATGGGAGGAAAGTTGGTGTACTGCAATTGCAGGGGCGTACATTTATGCAATCAATTGACTGTCCGTTCCGTGCAGCAGACTCTGCGCTTGTAAAACTCCAGTCACAGTGCAAAATTATCATCGTGGACTTTCATGCAGATGCTACTGCCGAAAAAATTGCCATGGGCTGGTATTTGGACGGTAAGGTAAGCGCAGTGCTGGGTACTCATACACATATACAAACAGCAGATGCGCGTATTCTTCCGAACGGAACAGCATACATTACTGATGTGGGTATGACAGGACCGTATGATTCTGTTCTCGGAATGCAAAAAGAAATCGCCCTCAAACGTTTTATTCTCCAAACCGCACATAAATACGAAACAGCGACAGACGATATGCGACTATGCGGAGCGAATGTTGTCATTGATGAGCAGACTGGCAAGGCGATTTCAATTAAGCCGTTTATGTATCCTTCGCCGATTACGGATATTAGTGAATTGTAGTTGTATGTTGTTTTAGGTCAGTCCGGTTGTCTATCTATATGCATTAATTGGTTATTAAAGTCGAGATAGGGCATTGCCCTATCTCTACGGTCAATACAGTATGGTGTTTTGTAACTTTTCAGGTACTTCATAAGTCATAGTATTGGTATTAACTCTACATTTTAACCACATAGACACATAGCACACATAGAGAATCGCAAAACAAATCAATCTAGCCGAGAAAAATGGTTTGATAGTTTATAGGTTTTTTGCACGTAGATTAGTATGACTGTTAGCTCTTTATATGTTGTGATTGTATCTGTAAATTATCTTCCAGTATTCAACTAAGGAGCAATCCTTATGAAATTCAAATACTTTCTCTTTATCATAGCTGCAATATTAACAGTCTATTCTTGTGATATACAGGCGCAGATTGGTTTAGTTCGAGACAGGAAAATTCTTCCGCCATCACAGGAATTTGGACGGTTGGATGCTGTGCTCGACCGTGTGGCAATGGTACGCCTCAGACCCGAATTCGCATCACCAAAACTTGCCAAATCTGTACTCAGCTCAATAAATGCACGGATACTTGCACCTTTCCTCTCCCCTGAACAAAGCATAGATCGGCAGCTTGAAAGAGATAAATCAAATCATACTTTGTCACGGATACAAGAGATTCGCAAAGCCGAAGAACCTCTTCTCCGCTCCTATATTGTAGAATATTCCGACTTTGATTCACCGGAATCCTTTTGTTTATTTGCTTTACAACATTGTGATATTGTAGAGATAGCCGAACCGTACTATCTCCCAATCATAGCGGGTGAAACTCCAAATGACTCTCTTCTCCCGTTTCAGAATACGCTGAAAGTAATGAAAGCGATTGAGGCATGGAGCAAATACGACGGTGATCCAAATTATGTTATCGCTATCAGCGATACAGGAACAATGCAAGACCACGAAGATATTTTCGGGTCGCTATGGATTAATGAAAATGAAATACCGGGCAATCGAAATGATGACGACGGCAACAGTTACCCCGACGATTATCAGGGCTATAATTTTGCATGGGCAGATGACGACACACCACCCGGAACCACATACAACAAAGTGGAAGCTCACGGTACATATACAGCAGGAATAGCGGGTGCTACCGCTAATAATTTGGTCGGAATTGCGGGAGCAGGAAATAAATGCCTTATTTTCCCGCTCAAATGTTCCTCAATTAAAATTGGTGGTACGGTTATTATCTACGGTTATCAATCAATAGTATATGCAGCTCTAATGGGGTTTACTGCTATAAACTGCAGTTGGACTTCCTTCAATTATTCGTGCATCAATCAATCAATTATTGATTATGCAACAAGCAGAAATATGGTCGTGGTAGCTGCTGCAGGGAATCATTTTTCTACAACTCAAATCTTTCCGGCAAGCTATAAAGGTGTACTGGGTGTAGGGCTAACCGATGAGAATGATATTGTTTATTCTGCATCCGGTTTGGGAACAAATGCAGCTGTAATGGCTCCCGGTCACCTGACGTGGACTACATCATTCAGTGACAGAGAATATGTTCAAGTAGGTTATGGAACATCATTTTCATCACCGCTTGCAGCCGGAATGATGGGCATAGTCCGCTCACGGCAGCCGTCGCTTACGTCTAGGCAAGCGGTAGAATTTACCCGTCTTTGTACTGATAATATCGAAGATTTGAACCCGACCTATCGCGGCAGAATAGGAGGACGTTTGAATATGCTCAAAACGGTCACACTCAATCCTATGTCATTGGTTGCCATTCGTCCCGAAGAAACAAGCATTCGCTCTGATTCGGGATTTACCCGACTGTTCGGTGCAGACGGCTACAATCGAGGTTCGGTAAATATTCGTGTGAAAAATTATTTAGGGGATGCAAAAAGTATTTCTTTTCATGCTTCAACAATCGAAGATTCGCTCCATTATATACGTATTATTGACAGCAACTTTACCTCAGGTGAAATCTTATCAGGTGGCGAAATGATACTTAATGCTCCAACAGGTATAAGAATTTCATCTCAAGCCGGAGCAACGCCTTTCCTTTTGCGGCTTGATTTCGTTGCAATAAGCAGCACAGACGACACTACCCGTGATTTTTTCCTTGTGCCCGTTACACCGTTTTCTCAAGTTTACACTCATCATACACTTCAGGACAGCATCCGAATTTCTATTATAGACGACGGTGCAATAGGTTTTGCCGATTACCCTCGTAATACCGAAGGCATTGGATTTCGGTATGGCAATCAGTGCACCTATCTTTTAGAGGGAGGCATTATTGCTTCCGATGGAAAGAATAAAGTAGTAAGCCAAATTCGTAGCGCAACCAGACAGCGTAGAGACAGTCATTTTTCCCCGATACTTCAATTTAATGCTCCTTCAAACCCACTGATAGGAATTATAAACGATATACTTGCTCCTGATTCCGTAAAATTAGGAGTAACGGTTCGTCAGCGGCTTATTTCAAATACTGACCCTACAGTTATACAATTGAATATGAAGGCAGCCCGTTCATCAAACGGCAATCCACTCTTCATAGGACATTATTTTAATTGGCATTTAGCGGGATCTACTGCCTCAACATCTATCCGTCTTTTCAACGAAGCTGTTCCGGACAGCCACAAATCTCGCTCTGCTGCAGTTTTGATTCAGTCTGCATCAACAAAAGATGTGATTGGTTGTGCAGTAGTAACGTGTAATGCGACTTTTACTCCGATATGTACAGCATTTGATAATGCAGTAGCAAATAACGGATTCACAAACACTGAAAAAATAGCTGTACTTTCCGGTGCGGTTCGGAACGAAACAAAAGCTCCAGGTGATGTGGGGCTTGCCATTGGAATGAAGATAGCAAACCCGCCGCCTGCTATCGAACCGAACACCGGTGATGATTATGCTCTGCTCTTCGTAGCCGGTAAATCTCAAGAAGAAGTAGAAGACAAACTGTATAGTGCGATTAGCTCAATCTGCACTACTCTTTCTGCAGAAGAAGAACACGATATACAACAAACAGGCATTAGGATAATCCCCTCGCCATCAACAGATGAAGTAACTGTTATTTCACAGGCGTTGCATGGCATAATAGAACTTAGAGTTCAGAATCTTTTGGGTCAAGATGTTCTGCCAAGCCAGCAATTTTTTAATGAAGCAAGCGTTATCCATCGAAAATTGAGCATTTCCGAGCTTAGTGCCGGAACATATTTTATAATTATTCGTAACGGCAATGAAATCAATACAGCAAAATTTGTGAAGCAGTAAATATGTGCTTAAGTAAGTAAAGGGACAAAAATAATCGTAGCATTCGAGTAGCTGTCATTCTGATGGAGTCTTCGATTGAAGAATCTCCGTGTAGACCGCTCTTGAGAATTACGTATTTCATTGTCATTTTAGTTAAACAATTGCTACTCTTTGTGGATTATTTAATTCTCAATAACCC
>CAZGNO010000113.1:0-11144 GCA_964527785.1 uncultured Chitinophagaceae bacterium | reverse complement strand
AATAATACAATGACATAAAAAATAAGACAGTTGCCTTCTGTCATTCTGAAGGAGTCTTCGACTGAAGAATCTCCGTAAGAACGTGAAAATCTGCGGGACGGATATACTTACTGAGATTCTTCGCTGCGCTCAGAATGACGGGCAATTTAGGAGATGTCATTTACAGTGGTAGTGAAGAATCTCTACAATGCAGCTTAAGTACTTTTTTGTATGCTTTGCGGAGACTCTTCAATCGAAGCCACCTCAGAATGACTGCACTTAGGATTACCAATTATCAGGTTGTCAATCAAATGAAATTACATAAACTCTGTTTTTACCGAAATTCATAGACATAGCCCAATTGGAGCATAAGCTGAGGATTTGAAAAATCACCCGAACCAATAGAAAGCCCGGTTTCCAGAAAAAAACCTCCGTAATTTAAATCATAAAACCCACCCACATAAGTCCAGGTTTTACTTGTTGTTATTTCCCCCCAATATTGTACATACTCCTTAGTATCAATATACGTCGATCCAAAGCCAATAGATAGGTGATGATTAAAAGACTTTCTTCTACTTAAATTAACAAGAAAATTTCCCTGAATCCCTCCCATTGAACCAATATATCCAACTGACAATCTCCCACCAAATCTTCCATGTTCATGACCGACTACAATATTTAAACCTCCCGGCATAATCAAAGAAGCGCCCAAAAATGAAAACACCTCCTTGAGTTCATTAAGCTGCTTTACACTAGAAAAATACTTGATTGTCGCTATTTGTGATTTGAGAATTGTTACTTGTATTCCGATATCTTCGATTACAATTTGCTGGCTGTCTTCACTAATTACTTTACCTGAATACTCTCTTTTGTCAAAGGTGATGACCTTTACTGCACGATCTTCTGTTTGAGAGAAACATACCATCGTTACAGAAATAAACACAATTACGGTGAGAATTATATTTCTCATTTTAATACCAAAAGTTAATGATGAAAATTCAACATAAGTAAGTGCTGAGACAAAAATAATTGTTGCGGTAAATATCCATAATTTGTCAAGTAATTGAACACTTCCACTACGTTCAGTGTGACTTGAGCTTGATTGTCATGCTGAGTTCCTGATAGTCGCCGAGCCGCCTACAAAATAATGCAATGACATAAAAAACAAGACAGTTGCCTTCTGTCATTCTGAAGGAGTCTTCGAGTGAAGAATCCCCGTTAGAACGTGAAAATCTGCTGGACGGATGTGCATACGGAGATTCTTCGTTGCACTCAGAATGACGGGCAATGTAAGAGATGTCATTTACAGCGTAGTCGAAGCATCCAGTACTTGCCAATTTTTTCAAACAAATAATGTACTGAATTTAATGGTTCGGTTATTTTAGTCCTATCACTTAGTAGGACAGATTTATTTTAATTTTATGTGCCCTGTCATTCTGAACGCCAGTGAAGAATCTCCTCAATACTATCCGTCCTATTTTTGTAGTGCTTTGCTGAGATTCTTCAATCGAAGTCGCCTTCAGAATGACAGCACTAGGATTACCAATTATCCGATTGTCAATCAAATAGAATTTCGTACATTCTTCTTTACCGAAATTCATAAACATAGCCCAATTGGAGCATAAGCTGAGGATTTGAATAACTACCCGAACCTATCGAGAGACCGGTTTCAAGAAAAAAACCACCGTAATTTAAATCATAAAACCCACCTATGTAAGTCCATGTACTACTTGAACTATATCTATTTGATGTGCCTATAACAGACGACCCTACACCAACTGACAGGTGACTATTAAATGATTTACTCCTGCTTAAATTAAAAAGAAAATTCCCTTGAATCCCTGCAGCAGTTCCTATATATCCGGCTGCCAACCTAGCACCAAATTTGCCAAAATCTTTTCCTACTACAATATTCACACCGCCCGGCGTAAGCAAACTGATACCGACAAAAGTGAAGTCACCATTAACTTTAGCCAGTTCCTTTACATCGGTAAAATATTTGATTGATGTTATTTGTGTTTTGAAAACGGTAATACGAGTGGTTGCATCTTCAATAACAATTTGGAGACTATCTTCACTAATTATTTTGCCGGAATACTCCTTACCGTCGTTTGTAATCACAGTTGCTGCCCGGTCTGGCGTTTGTGCAAAGCAAACCATAGTCACCGAAACGAACATATTTATGGCGAGAATTAAATTTCTCATTCTAATACCTAAAAGTTGATGATGAAAATCCAACATAGTTATAACAAAACTACTAAATTCTGTAATAATAACACTATGCTTCATAATTTTGGGTGTATGCACACTGCATTAAATAAGCGAAGCCCTCCGGAGCAAACCGTAGGGCTTCGTTTTATTTGATTGTAAGTCAATTCACTTACTCAATAACCGAATATCGAATATATTGTCTTAGAGGATTAGCTCATTTTCTATCAGGATGGGAATCGGTGATTTGATTGCTCCGTTGACAATGTCAATTCCAAGTTGTGAAATTTTCAGAGCACTCATGCTGTTACCAATTATATACGAACGTTGCTGTTCTTGATTGATAATCCCTTCATCTGTCAGTTGTTGCACAATTCCGTCAAAATCTTCTTCGGGCAAACCGCATACGATTTGTAGCATATCTACTCTGTGGTAGATAGGGCTGATTGTATCCAAATCATATAACGTTTTTAATACAATACCGCGCAACTTATTATCCCACATAATAAATTCCTAAAAGTATAGATGTAGTAAAACTGTTAATTATAAGAAACTATTTGATACTATAATGTATGTTTTAATTAAAAAGCACGACTTAGTTCATATTCAAACATTTTTTTGTTTCTCTCCTTTTGCATGATTAGTAAAGAGTTATACAAATATAAAAAAACTATTTTGAATAAGTTTCATAAATGCTAATCAATCTATTAAAAAAGTGACAGCGTACATCTAAAATATGGTTATTATTAACCGTTACATCGTACAGCCACCTGTGATTTTCAAGCAAAATTCGATTTGTTTTTTCTGTATTTTAGTATTCAACTCATTGCAAACGGCGTTAATTACACTTAGAGTCGTAATAGTTATGTCAGGCAAAAACATTGAGCGCATAAGGGTGTTGTTGTTTCTTACAAGTCATTGCTTTTATTAATCTTCCGACGGTATAATAACGTCAAATTCTTTTTCACTTCATCCCATTCTTCATCAATAATACTGTAATATGCAGAGCTTCTTTTTGTTCCGTTATCACGAATAAAATCATTACGAAGAATACCCTCGAATTTTCCTCCTATTTTCTCGATTGCCTTTCGTGAACGCAGATTGTTTTGGTCGGTAATAATTTGTACACGATTCGTGTTCAACGTTTCAAAACAGTATGTTAGAAGCAGTAATTTACATTCGAGGTTCACCTCAGTAGCCCAGTAATCGGGGTGATACCAAGTCCATCCTATTTCTAGTTTCTTATGGTGCAAATCTATATCCAAAAAGCGCGTGCTCCCTATGAGCTTGTTATCCGGTTTGTGCAACACTACAAACGCATATTCACTCCCTTGCTCTCGTCCGATAAGAGCATCCTCGTATACTTTGTTGAACTTATCCGGCGTGGAGCAATCGTTCAGTGTAAATTCCCATATACTGTCATTTATTGCTGCTTTTCCGAGTTCGGCAAAATGACTTTTGTCTAGCGAAACTAAATCAACGGTTTCGCCGGATAGTATAAGCGGGTACGGTATTTTTGCAGTCATACTTTGCTGTGTAAATTTAGAAGTCTAAAAATTAATTCTTAGTCGTTCGCTACATGGGCACTTACAATCGTCGTTCTCACCGACGAACAAGTTGTGCAATCGCCTCTACATGGTATGTATGCGGGAACATATCCACGGGCTGCACATTCACAACATCATATTTTTCTGCCAAAATCGCACAATCTCTCGCTTGAGTCGCAGGATTGCAGCTTACATACACGAGCCGTGAGGGGGCTACTTCCAAGATATGACCAAGTAATGTATGATGCACTCCGGCGCGCGGAGGATCTATAATTATCACATCAGGAGCAGGAAGAGTTTGCAATAGTTCCAATGCAGCAGGTTTGTGTAAATCCTCAGCAAAAAACTTAACTGTAGAAATTCCGTTTCGCTCTGCATTGGCACGGGCATCTGCTATCGAACCTTCTGAAAGCTCTACTCCGAATGTATTTGCAACAAGTTTTGCAGCAGGCAATGTAATTGACCCCGTCCCGCAATATAAATCCCATACGGTTTCCTCCGGCGAAAGCTGGGCAGCAGTAATAATATTCCCTAAAAATTGCTCTAATTGCCACGGGTTCGTCTGAAAAAATGAGAATGGTGAAATTCGAAACTCAACACCCAATACTTTTTCAGTAATGAATCCGTTGCCCTTGATTATGCGCGGCTCACCGATTGCAACGGGTGATGTAGTTCTGTTCACTGCGTGAATTACCGTTGTAAACTCAGGGAACAACTCAGGAAATGTAGTATCCAGCCATTCAATCATTTGTTCGTCGGCTGGCTCGGTAGGTGCGCTGGTAAGCACCACCACCATGACCTCGCCTGTAGCTGCGCTGCTACGTATAATCACATTCCTCAAGAATCCCCGATGCTGCCGCGCATTATATGCCGAAGCACCAAACCCCAAAGCAGCACTGCGAATTTCAGCCAACATTCTGCCGCTGATTTCATGGGCGATATAGCAGTTCTCCACATCCAATACTTTATCAAATCTGCCGGGTATATGCAATCCAAGCGCAAAATTCTTGTGGGACTGCTCGTCATCCATATTCATTTCCATATCCGTCAGCCAGCGTGATGCACCAAACGAAAATTCCATTTTATTTCGATAATGGAGCGTTCTGGGTGAGGCGAGTGTTTCGGTTAGTTCGCCAATCGGTATTTTACCGATTCTCTCAAAACTGTCTGCCACGTGTTGTCTTTTCCAATGTAGCTGTTCCGCAATCGGTAGATTCTGCCATGAGCACCCGCCACACACTCCAAAATGACTGCAAACAGGTGTTACCCTCAGAGGTGAAGGAACGATAATTTCTTTAATCCGTGCTTCAGCATAGCTTGACTTTTTGGTAAACACTTCTGCGAGAATTACATCGCCGGGCACAGCTTGCTTTACAAAATGGACAATACCTTCATTGCGCGCAATAGCTACACCTTCAAAGCCGATTGATTCAATTGTTAATTCGACGATTTTATTGGTTTTTTTTTTACGCAGGTTTCTTCGAGACACTATAGTTTCCTTATATTTTCATAATTTTTTTGGCAAAAATACGGGTAAAACACTTGAAAAATAGTAATTTTGCTTACAACATTCAAAAAGTAGTCGGTTGCTCGCGAATACAATCTACTAAAACAAGCATGAATAAATTAAGTACCCGGACAAAATTAAATCGAAATAATAACGCAGTCATTATGAACACAGTGAAGAATCTCAATATGCTGTTCCATCCTGTTTTTGTACAGCATTGCGGGGATTTTTCTGCCGAAGCTGCCTATAGAATGACAACTATTCGATTACATCAACTTATTTTGACTTCTTACGTAAGTGCATTTGGCAACGTTTTTAATTTTCTAACGACTAAAGTACCAAATATTCGGCAATCGTTTTGGGTAGTTTTTATTATTACTGCCTTTTTCACTTGCTCCAAAACCTTCGCTTCATTCCCGGACGTAAATCAAGCATCAGCTCTCACGATTATTCTTCCGTCAGAAAAATCAACTCAAATTTCACTTCGCACGGTTAATAGTCGCGGTTATGCCTCGCTTTCGCAGTTATCTCGTGCAGCATTTCCGGGTAGTACCTGTACTCCGTCCCGTAATGAAATTTCATTCAAGACAGAACGGTTACGATTTGCTCCTTCGTCGTTTATGGTGCTGCGCGAAAATTCCGAAGGAAGCCGCGTAGCCCAAATGAACCTTCCTGCAATCACGATGGACGGCGAACTGTTTGTTCCTGCTATGCAGTTTTTCCCTACACTCGAAACACTCGGACTTTTCAAGGTGTCGCTAACGCAAAGCAAGGTCATTCTCAGAATGTTCGGTCAAACTCCACCGACAGCACAATTATTGGATGCACCTGTTTTTTTTGAGCAGCGCTCAACTGATCTTGATTCACGACCTTCGACGATTATCCCTGGACGTTATTCGCTCCCCCCTGATTTAAAAGTACGCAAGGAGCCGGAAACAATCAAATCCGAACCTATTGAAAAAACAGAAACTGTTTCACCGTACGAAAAAACAGAAATCATTGCTGTAAGTGAAATTCCTCTAGAAAACAGTGATGCTGCCACGCAAATTATCACCGGTTCTGCAGGAGGTGTTCCGCAAGTATCTTTTGAATCAGTGCAAGCAGAAACACGTATTACATCGCTTTCAGCATTCAATAAATCTCCTGAAAACACCGAAATCCTTTTTCGCTCCAACGTAACTATTCCCGACTTTCAAAAACCCGAAATCAATGGTAAGGAGGTTACCATTAGATTTCCGAATGTGGCAAGCACTGTCAGTTCGTTTAACGAAATTGAGCAAGTATTTCCTTGCTCAGAAATCCGTTCGGAAACAAGTAAGAATACTGTAGCTTTTCATTTTTCTCTCAAAATTGAACCTACTTCCTGCTCAGCCAGACGCATCGGCGAACACGGTATTGCCCTCTCCATTGAGTACCCACCATCAGAGCTCGGCGACAAAGCAAATGCTGAATTTGCAAAAAAACGATGGGAATTGGATGTGATAGTGCTGGATGCAGGGCACGGCGGACAAGATGTCGGAGCACTCAGTATTAACGGTCACAAAGAAAAGGATATAACACTCGCTATCGCAAAAAAAACCAAACTATTCCTCAAAGAATATTTACCGACTACAAAAGTAGTCATGACACGTTCCGATGATACGTTTATCGAACTGGAACGGCGCACACAAATTGCAAATAAAGCAGGCGGGAAACTATTTTTGAGCATTCATTGTAATTCAATGCCGTCAAAACCTCACCCTGCACACGGATTTGAAAGCTATATTTTGCGACCGGGACGAAATGAAGATGCAGTTCGCGTAGCTGACCGCGAAAATGCCGTAATCAAACTCGAAAAGAGAAAAGACAAATACCAAGAACTCAGCGAAGAAAAATTGATTGTTGCGACGATGGCACAAAGCTCGTTTGTGAAATTCAGCGAACAGTTTGCATCTACTATTCAGGATGAAGTAGGTAAAACAATCTCACTCCATAATCGCGGGGTAAACCAAGCGGGTTTTCATGTACTCGTCGGCTCATCAATGCCGAATGTACTTTTTGAAACGGCATTTCTTTCCAATACTGACGATGAGAAGTTAATAACATCCGAAAAAGGGCAGGAAAAAATTGCCGAAGGGATTGCAAAAGCAATCAAACGCTATGCTTCTGAATATGCTGCGCGGCTGCAAAAGAGTAAATGAGTGGGTTTGTTGAATAAAAATAGAACTATTCAGTGATGTTACGCAAGATTATATTGATTAGACCTTATCAGCAACAATTTACACATGAGTAGACGAGCAAAGTCAAGTCATGAGTAGGCGAGCAAAGTCAAGTCAGGCGAGCAAAGTCAAGTCAGGTGCTACACCTGACTTTCATTACTTACCAATTAAAGCGCATAAGATTGTTAAATAAATACTGGTTGCGTACATAGTCCGTAAAAAGGTATTTTTGTTGAAGTCAGGTGTAGCACCTGACTTGACTAGGGAAGAAACTCAATACATTAATTGTTGCGTAACATCAGCTATTCATTCGGATAACCTTAGTAAGTGGACAAAATAAATTGAAGTAATCGTATAGCTGTCATTCTGAAGGCGAATTCGACTGAAAAATTCCCGCAAAGCAATATAAAAACCGGACTTAAACAGTATTGTGAAGATTCTTCACTGTGTTCAGAATGACAGGTCAGAATGTATCAATTTATTCTATATCGTTACTTACTCAACACCATGATATGATGAAATTTACCTTCTCAACATTTGTGAAATAATGCCGATGAAAATTGCCTTTTTAATTACCTCGACCGGATGGGGTGGCTTAGAAATGAATGTATTGAAGCTAGCCGAACTATTATCAGGCAGGGGATATAGTATATCACTTATTACACAGGAAAATTCGACTATTTATTCAAAAGGGAAAAACCTTTTTAATGCAACGCTCATTCTCAAAAACAAAAAGAAATATTTTGATTTTTCATCCGCTAAAATAATCGGGGATTATTTAGAAAGAGAAGGTATTGATACGGTAATAGTATGTGATAATAAAGACTTGGACGTAGCTGCCTGGGCTAAAAAAATATATTTTAAAGCACTGAATATATTGTATCATCAGCAGATGCAAATCGGTGTCAATAAAAAGGATTTTCTGCATACATTCCGTTTTAAGGCGATAAATTACTGGATTAGCCCACTACAATATTTGCGAAATGAAATTGCCGAAAAAACTAAATTTCCGATTGAAAGGGTAAAAGTAATTCCTTTGTGTACAGATAGTACTAAATTCATTAATAAAAAATACACGAAACAAGAAGCATTACAACTGCTCAATATTGCACCAAAAGCACCGCTTGTTGGAATTATCGGCAGGATTGACAGAAAAAAAGGACAGCTCTTTCTGGTGGAATCATTTATCAAACTAAAGCAGCAAGGAATTGACATCGAACTGCTTGTTTTTGGTTCGGCAACGGTAAATAGTCCGGAAGAAAGTGCATACTATACTTCCATGCGAAAAATTGTGCAGCAGCATTCACTCGAAAAGGTTGTTCACTTTGTGGATTTTCGGGAAGATGTATCACTCTTTTATAATGCAGTGGATGTATTTGTGCTCGGTTCGCACAGCGAGACATTCGGGATGGTAACTATCGAGGCAATGCTGTCGAAGCTGCCAATAATTGCGACCAAGTCCGGCGGAACAAGTGAAATATTGGAATATGGTAAACTGGGGCTATTATATGAGTATGAAAATTACGAGGACTTTAGTAAACAATTGAAATGGATATTGAATAATAGAAGTGAAGCAGAAAATATGGCAGCATTGGCACAAAAAACTGCTTCTGAAAAGTACGCTCTAGATGTGGAAGGCGACGGGATAGACAGATTACTTCAAGAGCTTCACCAAGAGAAAAACTGAGAACTTGTTTGAAGCCATATATTATAAAATCCGTAGCATAGAGTTTGCAAACCCTACGCTACGGATTTTATCAATTTTATAATAGTTCCGCGTTCCTCATCACACCCGTTTAGGTCAGGTCGGTTGTTTACCGCCTGCATGGATTAGTTATAAAATCAATTATGGGTCAGGTCGGTTGCTACAACCGACCTTTCTTCTAAACGTCTATACGGAAATACAGTTGTAGCAACTGCCTTGACCTTGTTTTTTTTCTTTATTACATATCAACGCACGGCGGTATACAACCGACCTTCCTGCTAATCGTTTATGCGGAAAGGTAGTTGTAATAACTACCTCGACTTGGTTGTTTTTGACATTTATAACATGACAACGTACAGCGGTATACAGTCAACAGGATCTAAATAGTTTCTCTTGTACCCTGTCACGCCCGCTCAAAAATTGCTGCTAAGCCCTGTCCAACTCCAATACAGAGCGTTGCAAGTCCATACTGAGTATTTGTGCGTTGCAGTCCCCTTGCGAGCGTACCGGTAATCCGTGCTCCACTCATTCCAAGCGGATGCCCCAAAGCAATCGCACCACCCGAAATATTAACCGTATCAGGATTTAGCCCAAGTTCACGAATACAGGCAAGCGACTGTGCTGCGAATGCTTCGTTTAGTTCTACAAGACCTATGTCAGCAATACTTAAGCCCGCATGGCGAAGTGCGATTTCAGTTGCAAAGACTGGACCTATCCCCATTATTCGCGGGTTTACACCGGCTGCTCCTGATGATACGTACCGCGCTATCGGCGTGAGGTTGTGTTCTTTCACTGCACGTGCGCTTGCAAGCACAACTGCTGCTGCACCGTCATTCAAACCTGATGAATTACCTGCGGTAACACTCCCGCCTTTTCTGAAAGCGGGTGATAGTTTTGCTAGTTTTTCCATTGTTGTGTCAGCGCGCGGTGCTTCGTCCTTCGAGATGATGATATCACCTTTTTTATCCGTAATAACTACCGGAACTATTTCTGCATCGAATAGTCCTGCTGCTATCGCTTCCGATGCTTTTCTATGGGATTGCAGTGCAAACAGATCCTGGTCTTCACGGGAAATACTCCATTGCTCTGCTATATTCTCTGCGGTTTCGCCCATTACTTCCAGTGGGAACATTTTTTCCATTTTGGGATTGGGATATCGCCAGCCGAGAGCCGTATCATACGCAACTAAATTCCCGAACATTGGCGCGCCTGATGCGTTCTTGGGGATTGAGTACGGTGCTCGCGACATTGATTCAACACCTCCGGCAATAATGATATCTGCTTCACCGCTGCGGATAGCCCTTGCCCCCTGAATAATCGCCTCAAGCGACGAGGCACACAAACGATTGACCGTGACTGCGGGAACAGATTGAGGAAACCCAGCCAGCAATACCGCCATCCTAGCTATATTACGGTTGTCTTCGCCTGCCTGATTTGCGCATCCCAAAATAACATCGTCAATTGTTTCGGGAGGAAGATTAATACGTGCAACTAATTCTTTGAGAATAAGAGCCGCCATGTCGTCAGGACGAGCTTTACTTAATTGTCCGCCATATTTTCCGACGGGAGTTCGAAGTGGGTTTACTAAAAATACATCGTTCATAGGTTAGGATTGGGGATATGTTGTTTGTAAAATTGCATTGTGTGATGCAAAGATTCGCAAAGCCGATTGTGAATTAATAAAGATTCAAGGAAACTTCTAGACATATATGTAAGAATAGGATAATTTATCAATCGTAATCCTGAAGGAGTCCGCGATTGAAGAATCTCAGTTTAATTGAATCTTGAGAATTATGTAAGTACAGGGACAGAATTAATTTATTATTGAATCCGTGATGTAGTTCTTAAAAATGGCAAATATTTGTATGTTTCGACGGGCTCAACATGACAGATATGGGATGTCACCCTGAGTTCCTGATAGTCGCCGAGCCGCCTACAAAATAAAACAATGACATAAAAAATAAGACAGTTGCCTTCTGTCATTCTGAAGGAGTCTTCGA
>CAZGNO010000112.1:0-11248 GCA_964527785.1 uncultured Chitinophagaceae bacterium | reverse complement strand
TGTAACTGTATTTTGTGCCGTCGCTGTAAACGATTGAACCGGCTAGTCCTACTGTAGATGTGCCTGTGCCGCCATTCGTTACATTTAATATACCTGTTACTTCACTTGACGAAAGGTCAATTGCACCGCTCGATAACACACCTGATGCGTTGTTCTTTACTATTCCTGATGTTGTGAATTTACCGATGATGATATTACCTGCATCACCGCTTGTACCTAAGGTAAGGTCTTTTGTGCCGAACGGGATGTTTGTGTTTTGAGTTAAGGCACCGCCGAGTATTACCGAATCATTTTGTACACGAACGCCGTTGCCTGCTTTTACCAAGCTGCCTACATTTGTCCACGTCGGCTGACCCGCCGCATTCGATTGCAGTATCTGTCCGACTGTACCAACAGGACTGTAACTGTATTTTGTGCCGTCGCTATAGACCATCGAACCCGCCGGTCCTACTGTAGATGTACCCGTTCCGCCATTCGTTACATTTAATATACCTGTTACTTCACTTGACGAAAGGTCAATTGCTCCGCTTGAAAGTACACCCGATGCATTGTTCTTTACGATTCCTGATGTTGTGAATTTACCGATGACTACGTTACCAGTGTTTCCGGCAATACTGATATTAAGGTCATTTGCTCCAATATTTAAACTTGTTGGTGTTTGTAATGTGCCACCAAATCGAATACTATCACCTGTTCTTGTCAGACCATTTGAGAAACTCAACCCTTTTTCAAAGTCTGTCCCGGCAACTGCCAGTGATAATTGACCTGTTGCAGGGTTTGCTTTGACCAGACCACCGGCACTTAAAGCACTGAATTGGATATTGCCTGAAGAAGTAATACCGGTAGCAGCTGTAACTGCTCCGGTAGAATTAACTTGAAATTGCGATGTAGAACCAACCGAGAAAAGTGCCGATGGGTTGGTAGTACCAACCCCAACACTTGTACCGTTGTCGAAGAGTTGCGAATTTTGAAGAGTGAGTCCGTCAGCAGCCCATTTTGTCACGAAGTTTGCGGTACCGCTACCTCCTACCACATTACCGCCCGGCAAGTTCAATGAATTAAGTTCACCTAAAGCATTAGCAGTAACCAAACGAACTCCCGTACCGGCTAATGATTGCAAACGAACGCTTGCCGAACCTTGTGCGCCACCAACTTCTAATGTGTAGGTCGGATTATCCACACCGATACCGACATTACCAGCACCGCTAAATACAAAATTATTATTATTGAGAATGAGAGCCGTATTATTTGTTAATCCGCCACCAAGAGTTACATTATTTCCTGAGCGTGCAATACCGTTTGAGAAACTGAGTGGTGCTTCAACATCACCTCCGGGTCCGACTGTAGCCGATACTAATGTTCCATTACCGGGGAGTGCCTTTACTATTCCGCCTGTACTGAGCGATGCAACATTTATTTCACCCAGTGCAGTTGCTCGCAATCTTTCTACATTATTTGTTTTTAGAACCAGGTCACGTTGATCAGTAGTTCCCAAGAAGTTAGCATTTGTCGTTCCTGCATTACCGCGCAAAGTCCAAGCAAGAGTATCAATCATGCTCGACAAAGTGGTTGTCGAAGAAATAAACGGTATCCACGTAAGACCGTTGAAGTAATAAAACCCAGTGCTGCCATCTGTTTGGTATATGAGCAAACCCGTTGCAGGAGCAAGGATTGTATTCTTTTGCAAACTTGTCATACGAGGGGCTAAGAACCCCTTGGGCGATGACAAGAGTTCAATGCTCAGGTCGAGAACAGATGAGTTGTCCGGATTTTTAGTACCGATACCAACATTCTCTTGAGCGAAAGAGTTTTCTACCGTAAATGGCAGAAAAAGCGCAGTGAGCAGCAGTACTAGGGCAAAAATTTTGCCAAACTGAACTCTATCTTGTGAAGTTCGTTTCATAATAGTAAAATTCCGGTTATGCTGATAACCAGATTTTGCAATGAAATAGTAAATAAATTTTGCCATATAATGTACCTGTTCAACGTGTATTGTATGCAGCTTCGGGGGATAGCTTTTGCATTGTGCGAAATTACCATTTAATTGGTATACCAGTCAATCCGTAAAACTACGTAATTTGCATATAGAGTCTTAGTTTTACCAAACTATATCATGCACCGTTTTCATTCAAAACGGCAAAACGCACTAAGCCGGCCGTATTCTTAACACCAAATTTTGTTATCAAATTAAATCTATGAGTCTCTACAGTACGTGGGCTGATTGATAACTTATCAGCTATTTCTGAGCTTGTAAGTCCTTTCACTACCATTCCCAATATCTCCTGTTCACGTTTGGTAAGTGCTACTGCTGCACCACTGTTATCGTCAATCGAAGCAGAATTTCTTTGAATTAACTGCAAAATCGAACGACTAAACACCCTTTCGCCACGCATTACCGCTTGCAAGGCAGGCAATAACTCTTTCGCTTCGATTTCCTTCGATAGATATCCGTTTGCACCTGCTCCCAACGCTTTTTCGAGGTGATATGAATCTTCATGAGCACTTAGCATTACTATCTTTACATCAGGTGCCTGTTTTTTAATCTCGGATGCTGCTTTAATTCCATCCATTCTTGGCATATTAATATCTAATAATACTATGTTTGGACGGTATAGAACTGTCAATGTAATGGCATCTTCACCATTGGTTGCCTCGGCAATAATCTGAATATTCGAGTCAATGGATAAAAACCGTTTCAACCCTACACGTACAATCTCATGATCGTCGGCAAGAATAACAGTAATATTTTGTGTTTTTTGATCTTGGTAGAAATTCATTATATGCTGCTCACTCTTTTTTTATTACAATTGCAATTAACGTGCCAAGCAAATATTTTAGCTCTTTTCAATCGTTTTTTGGCTAATATTACCCAATTTTACAATTCTTTCCATTGTGTCTTACATACTCATTCTTTTTTATCCTACAATTTGCTCACGTAATATTATCGGCTATTGCCTCTAAAACTACACTCGGTTCGATATCTTTACTAAACCAAAAATGATAAGGCCTGTTACTTGAGCAACCATTCCTTAACTTTAGAATCGAACACTTTTTCTTCAAATTTGCTCTGCATATACATACCTGATTCTTCTCGCTGTCGAAATGCCTCATAGACCGATACGGCACAAGCAACGGAAATATTCAAACTTTGAATCATTCCTACCTGAGGAATTATAAAATTCCCATCGGCTCGCTCGATTGCTTCGGCGGAAACACCGGAATGTTCATTACCGAAAACCAATGCTACCGGTCTCGTTAAGTCTAATTGATATAACGATACTGCTTTGCTGTTCATCCCTGTAGAGTAAATTAGTTTCCCTTCATTACGTAAATGAATGTAGCATTCTTCAACCGATGTAAATTTCCTCTGACTTACCCATTTCCTTGCACTGGCAGAACTCTTTTCCGCTAAATTTGGGAATTCATAACCACCATAATATACCAAACATACCTCCATCACACCTACAGCATCACAGGAACGGAATACCGCCGAAACATTATGGGGGTCATGCACATTTTCGAGTACTATAGTCAAGCTCGGCTGACGTTTAGAAAGCACATTCTTTATTTTCTCGATTCGTTGCCCTGTTGCAAGTTTTGATAAATCTACAGAAGGGATATCATTTTGATTTTGTTTATTTTCATCCATATTTCATCCTGAAAAACAGTTTTTAGAATTCTAAATATTGTCTATAAATAAAGAAGGCGTCCTGTTACCGGAACGCCTCGTTTTCTGTTTCATTTATTTTTTGGATTGTGGCGCGCTGCTTACCTATTCGCCCTTTGCTCCAACGCATCTTTGATACGTTTCATACCTTCATCAATATTTTCGACAGAATTTGCATAACTGAATCGCACAAATCCTTCACCGACGTATCCGAACGCTGTTCCGCTCAAGCAGGCAACCCCTGCATCATACAAAGAAAAGTCAGCAAATTGCTGGGAGGTCATTCCTGTACCTTCGATATTTGGGAAAACATAGAATGCACCTTTTGGACTATGGCAACGAACACCGGGCATATCATTCAACCGAGCAACAATCACATCTCTGCGACGCTTGAATTCTTCAACAAATTCTCCGGCAATACCATCTGTATTTGTGCTTAACGCTTCAATCCCTGCCATTTGCGAGAAACTCGATGTGCAGCTTGTACAGTTAGTTTGTAATTTGGATACTACTTTTGCTATTTCTTCGGGCATCGCCCCATAGCCCATTCTCCAGCCGGTCATTGCAAATGTTTTTGAAAACCCGTCTAAAAGGATCGTTCGTTCTTTCATTCCTTCAAATTGCAAAATGGTTTCGTGCTTGAAATCATCATAGGTAATTTGAGAATAAATTTCATCGGCAAGAACAATAATATCATGCTTAATTGCCAAATCGGCTATTGCCCGCAAATCGTCATGTGTCAGAATCCCACCGGTAGGGTTTTGGGGGGAATTGATAATCATCATTCGAGTTTTGGGAGTAATACGTGCCTCCAAATCAGCTATGTCAAATCTAAACTCTTTCTCTTCCTTGAGTGGGAGAGCAACCGGCGTTGCTCCTAAGAAGTTAATCATGGACTCATAAATCGGGAAACCGGGATTTGGATAAATCACTTCATCCCCTTCGTCAACTACCGCCATCATCCCGTAGAACATTATCGGTTTTGCACCGGGAGTGATTACAATTTCATTTGCATTGTAAATCTCCATACCGCGAGTACGATTGATATAGTTAGCTATTGCTTCACGAGCTTGCGGCAAACCATTCGACGGACCATAATGAGTAAACCCATTATCCAAAGCTATTTTGGCAGCATCAATGATATTCTGAGGTGTATCAAAATCCGGCTCTCCAATTTCCAAATGAACAATATTCCGACCCTGTGCCTCTAATGCGCGAGCTCGAACCAATACTTCAAAAGCTGTTTCCGTTCCCAAACGCGATATTCTGTTTGCTATATGCATCTCGTTTTTTTCCCTGATAATAAAATGAAGTTAGTAATTTTTCAAAAAAATGAACTCAATCAATCCATGCAAGAACTTTTAATTCCACTGCAATCGGTGTAGGTAATGCTCCTATTTCCAATGTTGTCCGACAGGCATTAATACCTTCAAAATGCCGGGCGTAGAGCTTGTTTACTATAGGAAAATCCTTTTTCATATTTGTCAGAAAAACCGTCACATCGAGAATATTCTCCCACGATGACCCGGCATCTTCCAAAATATATCGTATGTTTCTAAATACCGATTCGGTCTGTATTGTGATATCGTAATCAGTAATCGAACCGTCATCGTCTAGCGTTACCCCCGGAATTGCCTTTTGTCCGCGTTCACGGGGTCCCACTCCGGACAGAAACAGCAAATTCCCCACGCGAACGGCGTGTGGATACGCTCCAACCGGTTCGGGTGCACGGTCAGAATTAAGAATAATTTTAGGATTCATGGCATTTTTACCGGTTAGTTTGAGGCAAATTAAGGTTTTTTTCTCTAATTATACAAAAGTGAGGGCATTTTTCGGGAAAAAGAGAATATTTTTGAGAAAAATTATGAATGCTATTTATTTTTCGTTTACAATTCAGATGGAGAAGCTATGAAAAAAATTGCAATACTCACTAGCGGCACAGATGCACCGGGTATGAATGCTGCCATTCGGTCTGTTGTTAGAACTGCAAATGCTCACAATGTGGAAGTGGTAGGGGTTCGCAGAGGGTTTGCCGGACTTATCGAAGGAGAATTTTTTACCATTGAACGTAAAGATACAGCTAATATCATAGGGCACGGCGGGACAATTCTCAAAACAAGTCAAAGCGAAGAATTCAAAATGCCTGATTTTCGTGCGAAAGCAGCAGAAAATATGACAAAAGCAGGAATACTGGGTCTTATTGGCTGTGGCGGTGAAGGAACAATGAAAGGTTTGCATTTGCTCCATAGAGACCATGCGATAAAAACAGTTGGAATACCTGCAACTATTGATAACGATATTTTTGGCTCAGACTTTACAATTGGATTTGATACTGCAATCAATACTGCTGCTGAAGCAATTGACCGTATCCGTGATACTGCAGATTCACAGGGACGTGTTTATATTATTGAAGTGATGGGAAGCGAAGCAGGGTTTATTGCTACAATGGTAGGTATTGCCTGTGGGGCGGAATATATGGCTATCCCTGAAACAATAACGAATATACCTGACCTTCATCAACGTATCAAACGTGAAGGTGCTCATAAACGGTATATTGTGGTTGTCGGCGAAGGTGACGAAGTGGGCGGAGCAGTAGAACTTGCAGCATTGCTTAAAGATTGTTACAATATGGAATCCCGCGTAGCAGTTCTTGGGCATTTGCAACGCGGCGGTACACCGTCGGTTTCAGACCGTGTTTTGGCAAGCAGATTAGGTCATGGAGCAGTTGAAACAATACTCGGCGGTGCAAGCAACGTTATGGTAGGTGAAGTACACGGACAGTTACAGGTAACGTCACTTCCTCAAACATATGAACGGAAAAAACCTCTGCAAGACCATTTAATCCGTCTTGCTGAAATCTTGGCTTAAGCCGATTTTAAATACAAACAAATATTTAAAACATATGTAAAGCATTTACATAGAACTAATCTTACTCGGATTGTTCTCAATTACAATTTTATTTCAACAAACTATATATATATCATTTGGAGAACCTCACTATGAAAATAGATTTTTCCGGAATTGTTCAAATGTTTCAAATGGAGGGCTATATTGCTCTCGGCAAACTTAAACACCCGGCAACAGATCAAATTGAAAAGAATCTGGATCATGCTAAATTTATAATTGATTTAATCTCTGTGCTCGACGATAAAACCCGTGGCAATCTCATCGATAGCGAACAACGACTGATTCAGGGAACATTGCAGGATTTACGCCTTAATTTCGTAGCCGAAAGTAATAACCCTCTTTCTCCACCTACCGAGGAAACAACGTAAATGAATACGTTTGCATTATTTGCGAATACTCGCAAACCCGCAGCGATGTTTTGGGCAGAAAAAGCTGCGGAAATGCTCAAAGAATTACGCGTACACTGCTGTGCCGATGATGAAGTCGTAAATGCATTCTCTCCCGAAACCGCACTAAACGTGGAACGTATTGCCGTAGAGGATTTCGGGAAATTTGCTGATGTTGTCATCTCATTTGGAGGCGACGGTACGATGCTCGCTGCTGCGCAGCAACTTATAGACAGTGATGTGCCTCTCATGGGAGTAAATGTAGGGAAATTGGGCTTCCTCGCTGAATTTTCTACAGCAGAACTTCAGGATGCAATTGTCGCATTGATTAATGGTGATTACCGAGTTGTGGACAGAACAGTACTCGAAACAACGCTTGGAGGAGAAAAAGTATATGCTCTTAATGAATTTGTAATAGACAAATACCAATCTACCGGAATGATTACCGTTCGTGCGTCAGTGGACGGACACCCCATTGCAGATTACCGTGCAGACGGACTTATCCTTACTACCCCTACCGGTTCAACTGCATATTCACTTTCGACCGGAGGTCCTATAATCGCTCCAAGTGCTGGTGTACTTTGCATTACGCCGATTTCTCCGCATACCTTAACGCTTCGCCCGCTAGTGATTCCCGATTCGCTGGAAGTTACTTTCGAAGTGCTGTCTTTTTCCGAAGGTGTAATGGTCGTTGCCGACGGACAAATTCGCTCAAAAATTGATCTGGGTGAAAAACTGGTTATCAGGCGGTCGGATAATGTGATAAAACTAGTGAAACATAAGGATATTACCTATTTTGATTTGCTGAGGGCGAAGCTGCTGTGGAGTGCGGATGCTGTTGACGGGAAGGTGTGATGAATAGAAGTACTACTAATCCTCGAACTCAAAAACCACTAAAAGCGTTATAGAAATTAACAGTAATCCTACTCTATGAAAACAACACCGGAACACAATGAGCGTATAGCAAAAATGACTTTTGCTTCCGTTTATCCGCATTATATCACAAAAGTTGAGAGTAAAGGCAGGACAAAAGAAGAATTGCATCAAGTAATAGAATGGTTGACAGGTTTTGACGATAAAAAACTGCAAGAACTCATTGATGAGAAAGCAACGTTTGAAACATTCTTTGAGAAGGCAACATTAAACCCAAACGCTAAACTCATAACCGGAGTAATTTGTGGTTATAGAATAGAGGAAATTGAAAATCCCCTCACTAAACAAGCAAGATATTTAGACAAGCTGGTGGATGAATTGGCGAAAGGGCGTAAAATGGAGAAGATTTTGCGAGTTGGATAGAGCTACCGGAAAATGATTGCATAACTTACAAGTATGACTCAAGAGTTGAACAACACGACGGAATAAAGAGCAACCCCTAAAAATACGTTCCGAGTCAAATCAGAACCGAGAATTGAAGTTTTTTATTTTTTATTTTTTGAAGTGACAATTTCTCAAAAAAATCTATTTATACTAAGAGGTTGTAAGAATTTATTTGTGCTGCAATCCGCCCATGAAAAACACTCCTACCCCTCTTCCTATTCTGCCTATCAATATCCTGTTTTGCTCAAAGCAGCTTCCATTACGAACGTCCGTTAAAAATATCATGGTCGAAGGATGGAATTACGTTCAATAACACTGCAATTTTTCAGGACTTTTCAAATTCAATCGGATAATTAATTTAAACTTCAAAAAATCAAATTCACCCAGATGCGAACTAAGAAAATTAGAGGTCATTCGAGACGACACAAGCAAATTGATCAATGGAGACTTGATAATATTTCGCTCGACATCTCCGATTATTTATTGAACCGACGGGACTATTATTATGCAAAAATAAGGGTTCACCCATGGAGCGGACTTTCACAAACCAATAGTTCAATTCCTGCACCGAAAAGAAAGACCAAACAAAAAATACTAACAGGGCTTCTTGATATTTACGATGAATGGAAAATTCAACTGGATGGAATCGGTCAGCTCTATTATTTAAAAATCTGGCTTTTTGAGCCGAGGTTTTCTCAGTCGCAAGTAGTTTGTGCTATTGGAGACAGAATTGCTTCTTATGAAAATAATTTTTTCAAACCGGATACAGGCAAAACTCTAAGAAAAAGTAATTATGGAAGTTTGCATCTACGACTCAGTGCATTGCACTGGGAATATTATTCCGATGAAGATTATTATGATAATTCCGATGTTGGTGAACCTGAAGATTATGCCACAAAACAAGATTATGAGGAAACAAAAATTTGGTTTGCCAAACTCTTACAAAAACCTCATAGAACCAACACATTTACTGAACCCATAGGTGATATAACCGAATCATACTTGTTTAAACGGGGAAACCTATGGATTAGCGGTTAATATCATCTTCTCTATCAGTCCGTCAGTTCTCCCTTATCAAATTCACCCTGAATTTACCATAGAGAACTCCCCTCATCGTCACCACAAAAAAACCATTCATGGTTTCAAAGCGATAAAATTATCGTATTTTTGTAAAAGTTTGGTAATGTTCCCCTCCTTCTTTCCATAGTTTTATACTCTATCTATGACTCCAAGAGACCTCGACAAACCCCAGTGTAATTGTGGCGTTATCGGTACATTCAATCATCCTCAAGCTGCTGTAATGACATATTATGCCCTTCATGCCCTTCAGCATCGCGGTCAGGAAGCAGCCGGAATTGTATCATCGTTTTATGATACTGAAAAGAACAGGAATCGCTTTTTCACTCACAAGGCAGAGGGTTTGGTTTTGGATGTATTCTCCGACAGCGGTATTCTTACCGAGAAATTGCGCGGTACATCTTCGATTGGTCATAACCGCTATTCTACTACAGGCAGCGGTTCGCTTGCAAATGTTCAACCGTTTACGATTAACTATCGTAACGGCAATCTCGCTCTGGCTCACAACGGGAATCTGACTAATACCAAAACACTGCGCAAAGCACTTCAAAACGAAGGGGCAATTTTTCAAACGACAACCGACAGTGAACTTTTCCTTCACCTCATAGCTCGAAGCCGTAAGACTACGCAGCTCGAACAAATTCGCGAAGCACTCCAAATCACACGAGGAGCATATTCTCTTGTAATGCTTACCGATACTGCTCTCTATGCAGCCCGTGACCCTCACGGTTTTCGTCCCTTGTGTATCGGTCGTAAAATGATGGGTGATGAATATGCCTATTTTGTAGTGTCTGAAACATGTGCTCTTGATATTATCAGCGCGGAATATGTACGCGATGTGAGGCACAATGAAATCGTTGTAATTGACCGTGATACAATCGAAACAGGAGCAATTAAATCATACACAATTGACGATATAACACCTCAATCGTGCCATTGTATTTTTGAATTCGTGTATTTCTCTCGACCCGACAGTAAAATATTTGGACATAATGTAGATAAAGTTCGCCGCAAACTCGGTAAAAACCTTGCTAAAGAAGCTCCGGTCTATCCTGACTCGTCCGGTGATAAAGTTGTAGCAATTGCTGTTCCCGACAGTGGGAATACTGCCACACTGGGCTTTGCCCGTGAAAGCGAGAAGCAAGGCATCCCAACAAAATACGAAATAGGACTTATCCGCAGTCACTATGTAGGTCGTACCTTTATTTCTCCGGGGCAAGACCAAAGAGAATTTAAAGTAAAAACGAAATTTAATGTAGTGCGTGGTGTATTGGAAGATAAGAAAGTAACTGTCATTGATGATTCCATTGTACGCGGTACTACTTCCCGTTCACTGGTGAGTCTTATTCGCGAGGCGAAACCACGTGAAGTTCATATGCGCATTACTTCTCCGCCGATTACACATCCTTGCCAATATGGGATGGATTTTCCAAGCCATGCAGAGCTTATCGCAAATAACTACATCGGTGAAAAGGCAATCGGCGATACGATTGGAGTAGATTCCCTCCATTATCTTTCAGTAGAAAAATTGATGGAGTCTGTTCCCCATGAAGAAGGCATCGGATATTGCAATGCTTGCTTTACCGGCAACTATCCTGTGGAAATTGATGTCAGTGTAGGGAAATTATCTACTGAAGACGACTAGACATAACTTCGTTCTTCAAGATTTGATTTGCAAAACAGCAAGAGACAAGGGAGTATGCTTCTTTGCTTTAAACACAACAACATATCCGTGTAATATTCTGCATTGAATAAGCGATAGGACTAAAATAACCGAACCATTAAATTCAGTAAATTATTCGACTGGGAAATTGGCAAGTACAGGATGCTTCGACTACGCTGTAAATGACATCTCTTAAAATGGTAGTACAATTTAGTGTCCAGTCATGCTGAA
>CAZGNO010000111.1:0-11292 GCA_964527785.1 uncultured Chitinophagaceae bacterium | reverse complement strand
ATTCCAATGTCATTGCATTATTTTGCAGCAGGCTTTGGGCGGCTGTCATGAACTCTGAATGACAGACAAACTAAGAGATGTTATTTATAGCACAGTGAAAATCTCTGCGTACCACTGCTTCTGTTTGTGTAGTACTAGTGCAGAGATTCTTCAGTCGAAGACTCGTTCAGAATGACAATTCGTGAATATGTAAGTTAATTATGTCCAACTGCTTATCTTCTTTTTAATATTTATATGATTAGTCGTACTCCTGTTTTCTTGTTTGTTTCCGCAACACTCGCACTACTGACCGCTTCCTATGGATTTGGAACCGAATTGATTTCCCCTACCGGAAAAATTACCGCAACAATTGACCTGCGTTCAGTTGAAAATGATATGCTATCTGTAACGGTAATCCCCCCTCCGCTCTGTGGAAAAACATTCACTTATGTATTTCCCGCCTCTACTCCCGGAACATACGCCCAGTATGATTTTGGCAGGTTTGTAGATAATTTCAAAGCGTTTGATAAAAAAGGTAATCCACTTGAAGTATCTAGAATAAGTATCAATGAATTTTCAATTGGCCACCCCGAACTTTTAGCAAAATTAGAATACCATGTCAATGATACATTCGACGACCTTACCGACTCGCTCGAAGTATTTAATCCGAGTGGTACAAATTTCCAGAAAGATACAAACTTTGTTCTAAATTATCAGGGCATCATCGGGTATTTCGACGGTTATAAGATGTTGCCGTATGACATTACTATCCAAAAACCTACGAGTTTATACGGTGCTACGTCACTTTATAAAATTGAAGGTAAAGATGATATTCTGAAAGCTAAGAATTATGACGAACTGGTAGATAACCCGTCTATGTATTCGATACCCGACACGCTCACCTACCGTCAGGGCAATACAACTATTTCAATTGCTGTCTATTCCGGTACTAAGCAAGTATCTGCACAATTTGTTGCAAATATTCTGAAACCGATTACCAAAGCTGTCGAGCGGTTTTTTGGAACAATGCCCGTAGATCATTATTCATTTATTATGTATTTCGTAAGCCCTACACGGCGCGATTTGAATCGTAAGGGTGCATTAGGAGCATTGGAGCATAATTACTGCTCTCTTTACTTTTTGTCGGAAATGAAAGACAGCAACCAACTCCGCGGGCTCATAGAACAAACCGCTGCACATGAGTTTCTTCACATATTAGTCCCCCTACATTTACATAGTGAGGAAATCGCTGACTTTGATTTTAAAAACCCCAAAATGTCTCAACATCTTTGGTTGTATGAAGGTATTACAGAATATTTTTCGATGCTTGCCCAAGTACATGATTCACTGATAACAGAACAGCAAATGACACAAAGCGTCCGCAGAAAAATATTCGGGCAAAGTTTTATGTCTCAAAAACCTGTCTCATTGATTGAATTAAGCAAAAATGTTTTGCAACCCGAATGGCAGAAGCTATATCCTATTATTTATGAAAAGGGTGCGCTTTTAGGATTGATGCTTGATATAAAATTACACGAACTGAGCAAAGGCAAGCTCGATGTTCTGGGATTGGTTAATCTTCTTTCCAAGCGTTTTGGCGAGGAAAAACCATTTAAAGATGACGAACTCTTTGATGTGATTTACTCCTCAACCTACCCAGAAATAAAGACCTTCTTTGATTCACTGATAATTGGCAGTGCTCCTCTTCCTCTTGAAGAATATATGCAAAAAATCGGGTGGGAATATTCTCCAATGAAAACAGTAAAGGCGTTCAGTTTCGGAAAATTAAAAATTGATATTGATACTATAACGTTTCGACCTGTAGTAACTACTGCCGATTCAGCAAATCTCCTGCAACTTCAAGCCGGCGATATTATTCAATCCGTGAATGGCACCGTAATTACAACCAGCAAGGATGATGACGGTAACGAAGCAATTATTTGGACAAAAGTATTGCTTCCTAAAGATTCCTCTGAAGTATCAATTTCCGTTGTTCGAGACGGTAAAGAAGTAGCATTAAAAACAGTTCCGGTATCTTCAGACAGAAAAGAACGTCACTATCTCAAAGAATCACCGGAGGCAACAGCCGAACAAATTGCACTCCGCAAGAGGATATTTTATCAATAAAATTCAATCGTTAATTTATGAATACTCTTCAAGCAGAAGAAGATCTCGATAATTCTCCGGGCATTACCTCTATACCTACCCGCAAATACGGGTATTTGTTTATTTATGGGTGCTTGGCTTTCATAGGGATTATGAGTGTTGTTCTTTCTAAAATTTACCGCGAAATGCCAAAAAAAACTGAGGTTATCGCTAAGCGTACTGTTCCGGCAACTGCCAGTACTTATACACTGATGCTTTCCCCGCTCGATTCTAACACAGCATTAGAGATTGGACAAGCAATACGGGCAGATATTGGAGGTGATTCAACAATTACCAAAATGGTGGTAGGCGGTACTGCCCTTTACAAACAATGCAGTTCAGGGGCGGAATACGGAAAACTCATATCTCGCGGTTTGCGGGATGCACAACAGGCAAATCTTGAAAAGCAAGCATTAATGTTTTCGCAGTTTATTGGGATAATGATTGGCGATACATTACCCGCACGACTCTATATTGCCGGACAATTAGGTGGGAGCTCAATTGACCAGGCGGATAAACGGCTTTCGGGAACTTGTCGTGATTTGAAATTACGTTCGGATGCACTTGGTGAAGTGCGTGTGGTGAGCTACCTCCGTCCGGCAGGCAATCCTTTGAACCATCAGTTTTTACAGTATTTTCGTGACAGAGGTTTTATAGTAGAGGAGCACTAAACTGAGCTTACACTTACTTAGCTATAATCACCACTTCTGTTCTACGGTTTAATCTACGACCAAAATCTGAAGCATTATCAGCTATTGGACGAGAGTCGCCTAATCCTTGTGTGAGTACTCGCTTCGGATCTAACCCTTTTTTAACGAGATAGCTCTTCACGCTTTCAGCACGTTGCAATGAGAGTATCTTGTTCTTATCCTTATATCCCTTCGAGTCTGTATGCCCTTCTATTCTAACCACTACAGACGGTTTATTCGTCATAAATTCGCGGAGAATTTCAAGTTCAAATACAGAATCCGGCAGTGATGAACTGTTGGAGGCAAAAAGTAGGTTTTCGATAATCAATTTACGTCCTATCTCTACTACCGGTATTACCTTACGAACAAGTTCACGCTTTTGGTTGTCAACTATTCCTACATTCAACGAATCCGGAATTGCCGGTTGATCCGAACGATATGTGATTGCAAATAAATTCGTTAATTGGGTAGAATACATTTCCAGAATTTTTGAGAATGGCTGGCTCAGGTCGAAGACAGTCCCTCTGGTCGCATCCGACATTGCTTTATATTGCTTTAGTACAGGCGGAGTAATGCAGAATAATTGTGTCTCGTTTTTTTTCAAGAACTCAGTTATTGTCTCTGTTGTGTAATTCGTTCTGCCATTGCCTCGCCCTCCTTGCTGATGATATGGCGCATCGGTAATCATTACAGCGACACGATTAGCCGGAGGACGGAATTTCATCCTTCCTATCTCTGCTAATGCTTCCAGGGCGTTTTCCGGCTCGTCCATTCCACCGCTTGCCTCTACTGTCGAAATCCATTTTAGGAAATCCTGCACATTATCTGTTGGTTGATAAGCCCTCTCAACGACATCTGAAAAAAGAACAAGACCTAATCTGTAATCTATACCTCGACTTACTAAAGATTCTACAAATTTCTCAATGTTATTTTTGATACCATTGATGGAGGTTTGCATTGTTCCAGTAATATCAATTATAAAAACAAAATCAATCGGTATTCTTTCTTTTACGGAAATTCTTTGAACAGAAATAACTTTCTTGGGTTTACCGTTTTCTATAACCGTTAGCTCTTGCGCAACTATGGAATCTAGTGGCAGACCATCAACTTTTGAAGCACCAACGATAAGCCGTACTTCGGGAAAACGTGTTATATCAACATTCTGGATATTAATTTGAATAGTTTGCTGTGTTGATTTTACTTTTGCATCATCAGTAATCTGTTTGGCTTTATTGACTGAGTCAGCTTCAGAAATTGGTACGGCTGTCATTGTCTGCTGCACTACTGCAACAAACATAAAAACTATAAAAGCTGTGAACATCAAAGTTCGAAAGGAAGAGTACATTGTATTCAATCAATCTTTATCAGATTCCAATAAAAAACCCCCACAAGACATATAAAATACTTGTAGCGGGGGTTGTGAGATTATACTATATCATCTACAAAGGAGATTCATGCCAAGAAGCAGATTTTTCCTCAAATTAGAAGTTAAAACGCAAAACCGGCGAAAGCATGAACACGGGTCCTTCATAAGCTGTTCTATTTTTGAGACTATAAACCGGAACACTATAACGGGCATCCAAATATAGCCATTGACCCAGCAAAGGTAAATAGATACGACTAAGCAGAAGTCGGTTTGAATATTGAGCACTCAAACCAAATGGAAATGATCCTTGATTGCGATATTCAAGCTTAGCATATACCCAGTCTCTTACCTTTGTCGGATGATATAGAACCAATCCGCGACGATCGTCACCAACCAAATAATAAAAATTATTCTTTTTTGGATCTTGAATTCTTCTTACTTCATTAATTTCCGTATAGTTTATACCCAAGTCAAATCTAAAGAAATTTTCGGGTTTTTCGGGGTCGAGCCACAAATTATAGAATAAAGCTGCCTGACCGGTGGTGCGGACAAGAGGAACTATATCGGAAGTTCTTCCCTCAAATAAAACGCGTTTATAAAACGCATATCCGTTTGCATCTACATTACTGGAGGAGTCAACTCCTGCAAGCGGTACTTCGATATGGAAACTCACCCCAAACTGAGGATGGAACGGTGCGTGCATATCAAATCCGAATATACCCTTTCCGCCGGGTCCGGCATTGAGTTTACGAGTCGGGATAAAAGAAAGCAATCCGTTGCTTGTGTCACCCAAGCGATACCCCATACCGATATGAAAATCTAACAAATTAGGAATAGCTTTTTGAGTTTCGGGATCATCGTTAGGATAGAGCGGACGCTGAACTACAATTTTTGCTTCGCCGGACGAAAGAAACGTATAGCCCGCCCCTTCGGTACCGACAGACGAACGAAGCCAAAACCCTGTATTACCCATTTTAAGCGTTTGGTCGAAAGCTGATAGCGAGAACGAGTGAATCACGTTGGTAGGCATATCCATATAATTGACTATCGCAGCTATTTCAGCTTGTGTTGGTGGCGACGATGCGGGAACATCCCGATAACTGTAGGGACGTTTAGGATCGCTTATCATCACTGCCAGCTTCCTCATTTTCGCCTCTATCTCTGATGCAACTAACTTTTCCTTGCCGCATTCAATCAGAAGTATGTTATACTGAGGATTCGCAGGATCTGCTATGGGTGCAGAAGTAACGCGAATATTCTGCATATCCAAATTTTCTTTGAGCCGACCGTCAAGAATGAATGATTGGTATACTTGAAGCTGAAGATTCGGCTCCGTAATAACCCATCGAGGAAAATAAGGAAGTAAGTTAGGATCAATTGTTTTCAACTCAATTAACGCCAGTGAATCTTCCTTCTGTGCATAAACGTTTTTTGGAACAAAGACAAGTGCAACAAGCAAAAAAGCCAATAGTAAGTATTTCTTATTCATTATGATTTCAAAAGAGTTAGGTAATTATCAAAAAGCGAATTTCAAACAACGAATTGAATTAGAAAACAATTTAGAAATTGACGATAAACTGTAAACCCGGAATAAAGATGCTCTTGTTTTCCCACGGTTTCGGATCGCGGAAAATTGTCAGGAAGCCCTTAACTTCACCGCGAAGATGCATTGAAGAAGTGAGAGGCACTTGCATCCACACATCGGCAAGCCCCGCACCGTCAAAATATTGCCCACTTACACCCCAATGAACAGTATTCGTAATAGCCATATATTCAACTTTCCCTGATATACTACCAATACCATCGTTTTGATCATTTACATATTGTTCGATTGCTGCAAGTGAATCTTTTCCGCCTTTTGTTCTCAATACCCGCTCTTGCCATTTTTCCAGCAAATAAAATGTACCGCCAAGTTTGAAACGGAAATAATGATTTTCATCAATATTAACTGCGAATGAATAGTGCCCCTGTACGTGGAAACGAGGCAGGTATGTCAGACTCGTACCGTATGTTTCTGTGTATATTTGATTTGATTTAGGATCGCCGAAAACATAACTCGACGAAAGCGTAAATACACCACTTTGATTAATTATTTTCATTGGGAAATCGAAATTCGCACTTGCACCAATTCCGGCACTTGTCAGGCGGCGTTCAGCACCGAATATATCTTTAGCAAGGGCTGAAGCTCCTCCACTAGGGAGAATAAGACCTAATTTATACGATTGCCACATTACACTGAGGGTAAGCCGTTCACTCCACAACGAAGGGTAATTAATTTCATCAAACCCCTGTTTTAATTCTACGCCATACTTCGGAAGCCATTTATTATAAATAATCGGCTGAGTGCTGTCATAAGAAACTGCAAGGGAAGAAAGATTGGAGTTAATCGGCTCATAGCGGCGATAACGAAGCAAGTCAAATACCCCGACTGTTATTTCATTTGGCGAGTTGTAATCCTGTGGTTGCCCTTCGGTAATACGGAGATATTGCTGAATATTATCCTCGTCTACTATTTTAGTATCCCCTACTTTTTTAGGTATTAGATATCCGTCGCCCAGCCCTTGAGCTTCTGCCGTGATATTTTCTGAAACATTTTGGCTGATATTTCTTTGCAGATACTCCATCAACGTTTTTGCAACTCCTGTTGTATCAGGGGAACCTATACGACGTAATTCTCCGGCTAGGTATACCTTCTTAGGAGGGTCAATACACTCATCCAAGCGGGCACGACTGTCATCATTGGTAGAGGTAAGCAGTCCGATTATCTCGAATGGCTCTTCTGATCTGAACCGATTGGTCACTACATAAGCTTTTTTGAACAAACCATCCTGCCATTGACGATAACTGTAATAATATTTAATGTATTCACGGTCATCATTATTTAACTTCTTTTTCATTTCATCGTCTTGAGTAGGATCGTCACCGTTATCTATTAATGCTTGGATGTCGTCTTTTTTTCGTGATCTGTTCGCTGCAGGATTCATTTTCGGTTCGGGAATTCCCAAAAGCGGATTGATAGCTGAAACGGAAGCATCATCAAGTTTGAAAAGAAATATATTTGAATAACGATAACTTTTAAAATTCTGCAATATCGAACGTAATTGAGCTGTGCGCTGCCCAAATGCCGAAACCGAAATGAGGATACCAAGTACCGGGACGCAAATTACCAGATTACGCATTATTTTTTTCATAGAATCAACCTGTTAAAATTCAATTTGTTAAAATTACTCTTAGAAACTAAATGTAAAATTGTAAGGACGAACTGTCTCCTTAGATTTTTCGCCGCTTGGATGCTGAGCAGATGCCCTAATTTTCAGTTTGACATTACCTTTTGTACCTCTTGGGATAGGCAATGGACCTTTCAACTTTAAAGTCACATTGTATTTCGTACCATTCTTAGTTGGCTCTCCGACTACAACAGCAGTGTACCCCTTAATTTGCGAATCAAAGACTTCAACCTTAACACCGGTTACACTTGCTTTGATTTCAGATTTATCATCTTCACCACCTGCTGTTGGTGGTTTAATCTCAATATTTTGAACCACGACAGTAGGATCACGAGGATCTGTCATCGGACTTACCGTTACATTCGCAACGTTGATGTTAGGTTTCCGTTGGGTCGGCTTCGTTTCAAAGAACCCTTCTTGTTCAGGGAATATTTGAACCTTAATGTCTTGATCCTTAGGTGACTGCCAGATAATTTTAACAGCAACTCTGTCGGATGTTGATGGGACGACATAATTATCGGACGAAGCAACGGACAAACGATTTGCCACCTGTTTATTAGTAGTACCTTCAATTATTATTCGGAATTGACTGCCTGGAATTTTTGAACCGGAAGTAGGAATTGCTTCAAATTGAAGTGCATCGCCAAATGCTATACCATCTATCGCTCCTACAACTTCATCATAATTCCTGACTTCTCCTCCACCATCTTCTGCCGGTATTTTAGTTACACCAAGCCCTGTTCTGAATACAGTCAGTGAGCAAACAGCTGTTGCAGTTTTGCCGCCGTTAGAATGACTGGTAGTTAGAGCATACGTCCCTTCACCGACCGGCTCATTAATCTCAACTTTATACTTTCCAGTTTTTCCTGTAGCATCCGTTGCATTGAGTTTCGTTACGTTTACGCTACGACCATTAAATGTAACAGTCGGCATTCCCTTATCAAACGGGCTTGCAATAAATGTAGCAACTGTTTTCGGAGCTTTATCGAATGAATATAATTGCTCGTCATCCCATTGAACAACAGGCGGAACATCCGGTACATCCGGTTGCTGAACACGAATATCAATTTCGATGCTGCCTTTGTTTTGATCGAATGTTTTGGAGCGTCCCGGTGCAAGTAATCGTGCGATATAACCGTAGAGATTTACTTTACCGCGTTGTTCGGGATTTTTTGCTTTTTCTCTGGCAGCATCTATATCAGCAAGGAATTTATCAATATCAATTTTACCGTCTATCAAATCCTGTGCTGACGGCAAACCCAACGCCTCAAGCTGCTGAGTAAGGTCTCTTTTTACAATTTCCAAATCCTTTACCTTGAGCTGAACAGTACCGATATTTACCTTAGCATCTTCACGTAGTTCGCTTAATTTTTGGTCGGCGGAAATACCTAATATTCTATTAGTACGTGAACTAAACCTAAGTTTGTACCATCCCGGTTGTGACGGCGGTTGGAAATTCACCACAAAGGCACGTTTATTTAATTTGCCGCCGCTTCGTTTAGATACAATATCCGTTCTGTCTTTTGAATACTGAAATACACTATTGGTACTTATAGCTTCACCGGGCGCATAACGGTTTATATCCCCTGCTTTTATATCCGATTCACCGTAAACAGGTTCTTTATAACTATCCATTTTAGAAAGATCAAGCTCAATCCGCCGAGATGCCTGTAAGACCCAATTTGGAGCATCAGGTCTGTTGGGGTCAGTAATTTCATCCCCTACTTCGGGTTTGAGATCAATTTTAGCAAATGCTTTCTCAGGAGGAGCAGAAGGAATATCTATTTCTTTGCTGGTATTGTAATACACCTCATATTGTAGGTCTTGAACATTAGCCAGTTTTTTCAGTGTTTCAATACGTTCTCTTTTCTCTTTGTCTTCCATTCCTTCTAATTTATCAGAACCGGCAACATCCGTTACCCCCACTTCGATAGAATAGGTGCGGAATTTCTTAAAATTCTTTTGTTGATCCGAGGGTAATTTCTCTGTGAGCACAATTTCATCTTGCGGTCGGGTATTAATTCCTTCAGTTCCCGCACCTGATTGAAGCTGCGTGAGAATACTTTCAACGATGCGCTGCGATTCCCGTTGTTTTTTGACGAGATGCTCTTCCGCTTCGTCGCGTTCTACGATAATAATCAGCAGTTCAAGAATAACTGCCAGATATAACACAAAATAAACTTTGCCGGCTCCACCTTTTGACATGGACGTAACTCCGAAGAGAAAGGAAACAATTTAATTTAATTGGAAACTCAAAACGCCCCCATTTTGGCGGAATAGAATGAGTTATTGATGTTTGTATTTTCAAACGTTGGCTGTGGTATTTTAAGTTACTCTTTTAGTAACTCCGGTGTGTTTTCTTCACCCAATAACTTTAAAAAACGGGGATTCTTGATAATCAAAACAAGAATCCCTATTGTTATCGAGTTATTGCTTCGGCGAATCTTTTTTAGGAGATGTCTCTGCTTTAGACATAGACTTACTGCTTTTTTTGCAGCAACTTTCCTTTTTAGCTGTTGCGCCTTTTTTGCAACAATCTGCACCATCGGTTTTTGCCGCTTCTGTTTTGCAGGCGGTTTTATCTTTGCAAGCAGCGGTACTGACAAGCGTTGGGGCGAAAATCAAGCCCAAGCATAGTGCCGCAGCGGCAAATTTCTGTGCTATTTTCATCAAAAACTCCTTCTGTATATTGAAAAAATTAGTGGGTTATTGTATCAAGGCGATGCAATATATTCTAAATCAAACTTTTGGGCAAACAAAAAATTCAAAATACCCTTTTAACCGAGCTTTTGTTTTCATATTGCACCCCATTCGACGGTACTTTCCCAAGACAACGGTTTCCTAAAAACCTTACATCATTTCTTTTTCAAAGTCGGCTGCTATGTTGTATTTTTGTAGTGCAATCGCTTACAATTACTAACTCAAACAACCTATTCACTCTTTTAAACAAAATCATGGCTTCAATAACAATCGCTGTTCCCGACAATCAATTTTTCCAACCGATACTTCAAAATTGCGAGCAGGTAGCTCTTGAAAATAATTTAAAGATTATCCGTGCAAGTGAAGAGAAGTGTGCTGAACTTTTGCTGGATAACAGGGCAGATATTGCTCTGATTTCTCCTCTTGCATATGGCGCGGCTGTAGGGCAAGTTGATTATAGAATCATTCCTGCCACTGCCGTTAGTGCCGAAGGATTCACCAGTATTGCTTCCGTTTTTTTCAGCCCTTTCCTGCAAACTATCAATACAGTAGTTGCACCAAACCCCAATGACTTCATTACACTTGCCGGAAGATTGGTTCTTACCGAAAAATTTGATATTCATACAACTATGATGTCCGCCTCCGGCTCTCTCGACGAACTCTTAGCCAAAGCTGATGCTGCAATCGTCTGGAATAATCCAACACTGCCCCCTTCTTCTCTTGATATTACCGAAGAATGGGTAGATGCATTCGATAATCCGTTACCGATAGCATTTTGGGCGTGCAGACCGGAGGAATTACCCGGGAATATTACAGAAATCATTCGCTCTTTTGCTGCTGAAGGATTACCGGCTACACAAATTATCCATGATCACGACTGTGATTCACCCGAATCTCATTCTAATTCTCATGGTGAATTCCGTGAAGGAGCAATCTTCTGGCAATGGTCTGATAAAACCGAAGATTGGCTTGATCAGACTCTCGATGCACTTTTCTACCATTCGTACATTCCTGCAATTCCGGCGGTTAAAATTTTCGGACGAGACGCTATTGAATAATTGGGTTTAAACTAAGTGTAAGTAAGTGCTGAGACAAAAATAATTGTTGCGGTAAATATCCATAATTTGGCACGTAATTGAACACTTCGACTAAGCTGTAAATGACATCTCTTACATTGCCCGTCATT
>CAZGNO010000110.1:0-11603 GCA_964527785.1 uncultured Chitinophagaceae bacterium | reverse complement strand
AGATTCTTCGTTGCACTCAGAATGACGGGCAATGTAAGAGATGTCATTTACAGCGCAGTCGAAGCATCGGATAATTTCCAATAATTGGTATGTATTTATACATTTCGAATCCGCTCAATGTAACGTACTTGATAATTACGTTACAGTAAAATTAACAGTCGAAAGGAAATCAATAGATGTTAAGCCCTACCCCTGCATAAACCCCGCCGCGAATCGTGCCGTCCATCCCCATTATCGCACCGACCCCGATTTGAAACCCGAACGGATTTTCATGCTGTTCACTCTGTAGTATGTTCGTAATCACCATCGTAGTATCCGCCTTTGGGTGAAAGTCAAATTCAAAAATCATGGGAGGGTATGTGAATTTTGCGATAAGACTATCACCCGATTTGAAAACTTGGCGGCTTGAGGTGACTGCAAAAGCAAGGTTGTCTTTGCAGTAGGTTTCCGGTGAAATTGCGATACGGTTGCCGTCGCGGAAGATGGTGTCGTGTATGACATTGCCGTTTGTGAGGACGGGTTTATACACGATACGCTCGCGGGTAACGGTGTCGGATTTGGTTTGAACTTCATACGGAACACGAATAAATTGGGTATGCTCGGTTATGACGGGTTCGCTGCTTTGGCAAGCGGCAAGACGTGAAATAACGAGGGATACAGCTAGAACAGTGATGACGATTTGGTAGAATCGGGTCATTGGATATTTGGTGTTTTGGTAATAAAGCCGCTGAAAATTGTGTGAAAAACAGCGGCTTACGTTCAGGTGTTTTAGGAGAACATCAAGAAGACAATACAAACATACGAAAAATTTTCTAATTCCAAGCAAGATTTCTACAAGTTTTTTTTAGAACCTGTAAAACAACACTGAAACACTATTCAATAAATTATTATTTTATATATACTTAGATTATTTTCTCAGGAAAAATCTCAAAACAGCTTTCATGTTGTAATTTAACAAATCGAGTGTGTAAACCCGATTCTACGGATGAGGGAGAAGGGTTTTGTTCTTCATATCTCCGGTAGGAGCGGCATAGTATTAGCAGCAGAAACGTAAGAGTATCAAAGCACCGACTGGGTGATATAGGGTTTCGCTCCGGTAGAGCTTTTGCGTGCGCGTGGGTGTATGTGCTATTATGATTTAGCACCTAGTGGGGCAATAGAATTTAATTGAAGTTGAGCTCTATCCGTGTTATTACAATCACTATAAACAATCCACATCTTCAATCGGATTCTACGAATAGATTCCGTACTTTTGTTTTTGAAATAATACTTATATTTGACCCTATATGTCTGGAATACCTTATAATAAAGCTCAAGCACTGAGAGATGAAACTGAAATTGGTTTCAAATGTGTAAGGCATGGATTACAGAAATTAGAAGAATTACGTGGTATGCACACAGATTATTATATTACTTTTTTACTTCTTGGCAATGGACTTGAACGAATTTTGAAGGTTCTAATATGTTTTGACGAATTTGATAAAAAACAAAAGTTTCCAGGTTCAGATGAATTAAGAAGACAATTTAATCATGGGTTAACAAAATTAAATGACCGTGTAGTTAAAATATGTGAAGAGTATCCTCTTTACTCACAAGCATCGGCAAGAATTGAAGAAATCAACTTTATTAAAAACAATACGGATTTCAATAAAGTTATCAAAATGATTTCTGATTTTTTAGAAAGTAGTAGGTACTATAATCTTAATATTGTAACCGAAGATAAGAAACAAAAAGAACCTAAATCTCCTCATGAGATACTTATGGATTTTAGAAGCGACTATAGTACGAGGAACCCTAATATTCAAGAAATGGCATGGTTAGCAGACATGACTCCATTTTACACACATATTCATTCATATTTAATTGAACTACTTCAACGATATATTAGATTCTTAGCATTGTGTTTTACTCAAGGTGCTTTCGGGAGTTCAGCTCGACAATATAGTGTTAGTTTACTAAATCCATTTTTAGATTTAACTGATAATAATCTATCAAAGATAAAGTTCTAAAAAACAGATGATATATTCCATTAAAGAGAACTAAGCTGGATTATTCCAAAAACTTACTCTAGAAACAATTCCATGACCCAACATATCCCTCTCCTCCCCTTACCTTTTGAAGTAGAAACAAAAAAGGTACTGAAGAAAGCAGCCGAAGCTCATGCCGCACTTGGTGAATTAAAGGGCATTTGCCGTATAATCCCTAACCAAGTTATCTTGCTCGAAACACTACCTATACGTGAAGCAAAGGAGAGTTCCGAAATTGAGAACTTTATTACTTCTCATGAAGAATTATACAAAGTAAATCATTTCTCTGAGGATAGTTCTGAAATGAAAGAAGTGCGTAATTATCATACTGCTTTAAAATCTGGGTATTGGGAAGTTAGGTTAGGTGGTATTTTGAGTACAAATATCATTAAGAAAATACAGGAACAGTTAGAGCTAAATACAGCTGGTTTTCGAAAACTTCCTGGAACAACATTAACAAATGAGCAAACAAAGGAAGTAATCTATATGCCTCCTCAAGATTATGAAACTATTGTATGTTTGATGTCCAATCTTGAAAAATTTATTAACGATAATGAGGATGAAATTGATCCCTTAGTAAAAATGGCACTTATCCATTTTCAGTTTGAGAAAATCCACCCCTTTTATAATGGTAATGGCAGAACTGGAAGAATAATTAATATACTTTATTTAGTATTACGTGGATTGCTGGGTTTCCCAGTTCTGTATTTAAGTAGGTATTTTATCCAAAACAAGGGAGATTACTATAGATTTTTTCAGGAAGGATACGAAGCTGATAGAATAGAAGCATGGATTTTATTTATCTTGGAAGGAATAAAGCAAACTTCTTTTAAAACAATTATATTGATCCGTGATATATATAATTTAATAGAAAATTATAAATATATAATCAAAGAAAAACTTCCAAAATTATATAGTAGAGAATTGGTCGAGAACCTCTTCAAACATCCTTTTACTAAAATTGAATTTTTGCAGACCGACTTAGAGTGCAGTCGGAATACAGCTATCAATTATCTTAAAAAACTTACTGATAATGGTTTTTTAGTGCGCCATAAAATTGGGAAAGGAACATATTATGTGAACAAACCGCTCTTTGAGCTTTTATCAAAAAGCAACTAAGTTTTGAACAAGTACAAAAAAACGCACTTTCTTGTACCTATCATCGGAACAAGTACAAAAAAACGCACTTTCTTGTACCTATCGTCGGAACAAGTACAAAAAAACGCACTTTCTTGTACCTATCATCGGAACAAGTACAAAAAAACACGCTTTCTTGTACCTATCACACCAACCTTTATAAAAAACTGCACTTTCTTATAAACGTCCCGGCAATCTTTATAAAAAAACCCGCTTTCTTATAAACGTCACTGATGCTGAGACACGAACAAGTACAATGAACCTATTATGAGTGTAAAAAAATCCCTGTTATCAAGCACTGCTGTTAAGCTCTGATTTGAATATATAAATCATCAATAGTGCTGCCCCATCGGGGGAAAATATCGGCAGAAGAACAAAGAACACTCATCCTTATACCGATATGTCATCCCAATGTGATTTCCGCAAATGTTACATCCATTCCCTACCGATATTGCATCCCTCCGGGATTTATTGTGCAAGTCATATTGTACTTCTTCAAATTATACATATTATTGAGTAACATCAGTTATATCCCTTCTAGGCATTACCAAAATGTTACTAAATTTCGTGAATTATTACCAATCCCTAATAGCCATTTCTTTACACAACGCCACTCGAAAAAAGATGTAATTTTGCCTCCACAAATTAATGGAGTCCACGTTAATTTGTAACTGCTAATTACTATTTTATTTATTTATATATATTATATATATGGAAAACTCCACACAAGACATGACTACCGAGGTCATGCCATTTGACGAGATAAACGAAACTCTCGTCGGCGAAGTAGAAGAAACAGAACACGAAGGTGAAATCAATATGGCTTCCGATACAGATTCAGAACATAGTGACGAAACCGTCACGGATGATGAATCTGATGACGAAGACGATGAAGACGGTGATGAAGACAGTGACGATGAATCGGATGAAGACGGTGATGATGAATCGGATGAAGACGGTAACGATGAATCCGATGATGAAGACGGTGACGATGAATCCGATGAAGACGGTGACGATGAATCCGATGAAGAAGATGGTGATGATGAAACTTCAGTTGATGTAGAATGATAATTGCACTGGTCATACATTTGAGAACCACCGGTCACGACAGTGAAATTATTTCTACGAATGAATCCTCACAGGAAGCGTTGGAGGTTTCGGAGATAGAAATTGAAACAATGATTGTTTAGCAAAGAATGATAATTCGCGAATATACAAGCCCTTCATGACGGAAGGGCTTTTTGTTTATATGCCGTTGGGTGTTGTAGGGAATCATTCCCAATGAAACATTTTTCACTTTTTCGAGTATTACACTACAAACGCTGAGCGAATGTATCTTTTGGATTTATATACATTTACACGAGAGGAGATACTGCCATGAAAATCAACCTCACATTCCCGCACAATGACTTGCTAAAAGAAGAAAGTGCAATCGTGTCATGGGATTGCTCTTGGTTGCCGCGAGTAGGCGACACACTGGAGAGCAGAACATTCAAAGATTTTTTTCCTGCTAATTTATCCGCGTTATTTGATGAATATATTTGGCGGGTGGATAAGGTAATTTGGGACAGAAATGTGGAAGGAAAAGTAATCCCTACTCTCGATTTAGCAGAAGAATGATTCAATCAAAAACACAAAAAGGTGATGCTTTTTTGAAGGTTTTTTTGAAGACGGCTTTGGTGTTTGCATAAAATAATCATCAAAATACTGTATAACCCTGTTAATACGATAATTTCCGGACTTCTCTACGTAATCGGAAGCCCGGAAATCATCAATATCTGACTGTCAGGTTATTTAGTATACATTATTTCTTTATTCTTTAACTATTTCCTGTACAGAGACTAAGATATAAGTGTCCCTCTGAACCCAATAGGACCTTCGCCTGTATAGACATTCGTACCCGAAAACATTATACCATCTTGCGAAGTAGCACTAAAACTTGTAACTTTTTGACTGTCACGGTCACCAATAGTCCATACTCCTCCGTCATGCCATGGAGCATCGGATCCACCCCATTGATTTTGAGTTTGGTACCGATTCTCCCCTAATGACGTAGCTTTAAAGCCGATTGGACCTTCACCAATATAATTTATTGTGCTGCTTGCACCGTCATACGTTTCACCGCCGTCATTTGAAACAAGATTGACGGCAATGAGAGCTTGATTATTACGTGACCCTAATATCCATGTTCCACCGGGATTCCAAGGAGCAGAATTACCGCCCCACTGATTTTCAACTGCATACATAGCCATAATATTTAAATGTTAAATTATTAAAAAAAATCCTACTCTTTTTTTAACGGGCTTTTCGGATTCCTCCCGTTTTTATATAGGAACACAATTTATCCGTGCAGCTTGATATATATTTCAATTACAAATTGCTTGATATACTTCAATTATAATTCGTCACTGTTGCCGACAGAATTATCGTAATGACTTCATTTTTCAAGGCAGATATATTCCCCACGCGCGTTTGGTTAGAGTATACTGCACATAAAAACAATGAGTATTTTCTGTATTGTTTCAGTCGGAATTATTATTGAACGGAATTTGTAGTACCTTTATAAAAAATTCTTCGTCGGACTTAACCGGTAATCACTTTCATTAGAATAATTGAGTAACAGAATGCCACAAAAAAAAAAAAACCAGAGCAAAATTACCAATGAAATTTAAGTGCAATCACTCTGCTCAAATCCTCCTCTAATATTTACCGACAAAAATATAGTATTATTCCTTTTAAAACAAATTCGCTTTCAGTCATCCTGCATGGATTTTCACTTAAAAATGCAGATAATATTTACAGAAAAATATCATCTCAACCATAATATATATAATAACATTAAACGTGTCCAAACGTACTTAATAAGTGTTGAAATCGTGCGTTGAAATCGTGCGTTGAAATCGTGCGTTTAAATTGTGCGTTGAAATCATATGGAGAAATTATACAATAGACTTGTGTGGGTAAGATTTATATCGTAAATTAGTGTGTCTGTCAGAAATGTTTTCTTGACAGAAAAATAGTGTTATTTTTAACCAATTATCAATGGAGTGCTTTTATGCAATCTGTTTCTAATATTCGCCGCAATTCTGTTTCAATGCAGGATGCTGTTTTATCTGTTCTAGTATCACCCGCCAAGTCCACCGGTATATTTTCTTACGCTGGTAAGAAGTTAGGAGGTAAAGCTGCATGGCTTGTACTACTTATAGTTCTTGGTCTCTCTTTAAGTTATTCTCCTAATGCGAAGGGTCAGGAGACATGTCTCCCTCCTTCTTTAGGATGTACATGGACTGACTGGGAGTATATGTATCCTCAGATGGCAGGTGCTGATGTTTGTATAACGGTAAATATAGGTGGCAATAACTGTCAAGTGTGCTATAGTTATATGTATCGGAGTTGTGGTACGATGTATGAAGTTTATGTTAATTGGTTTAAACTTGATGACCCTTGTAGGACATATATGACAAATTTATTAAATACAAGTAGTGCTGCTGATTCAGCTGAATATATAGCTCTAAATAAATCAATAACCGAGCAAGGAAAACTTGTATGTGTCAAAGACTATTTTAAAAGAATTATTCGGAATGGTAATACTGATTATGATTGCGTTGACCCAACCGGTTGCCTTTCTACGAAACTTACAACAACGATACGAGCATATAGTACACAATGTGTTGAATATATTGACGTAAGCGGATCAGATGGATCATGTCTTGGTATAACTTGGATATTAGATTGTTCCTCTACATATTGTTGTATCAAATCATGGGAGGTTTGTTATGATGCTTCAAGCGGTCAGGTTCGCACTTGTAACCCTTCAACTTACTCAACAGGTCTTACACCAACCTGTGAAGGATCAGCTCCTTTTACACTACCTCCCGGATGCAGTATACTTCATCGCACAGGATGTATTGCAATAGATTGTCCATAATACATATAAGATTAGATAAAACAAAATCATATATTACTGAACTACCCCATTTGCTTGGAGAGAAATGGGGTAGGTTCACATTAACATCTCCAGGCAGTGCTTCGAAACGCATAGTGAACAGCTTGCGAACGGAAATTACAACTCAGCAAGTGGTAAATGAAATTACAAAGATTAAGGTCAACATAGGTGTTTACTGCCGGCATTGTTAATTTAAAAAAACATTGAGAAAGTTGTAACAATCACCTGCCTCGATACCCCTGCAATGAATCCGAAGGATTCAAATATTTATAGAACAATCACCCCTAAAACCAATACGACCCCGACGGGGTCGCATGGTCAATCAGTTACAATTGCTATAAACATTTAATCCCTATCGGGATTATAAAGAACTGTTTTACAACCAATCATTTAGGTCGGGTCGGTTGTATACTGCCGTGCATTGATAAGTTATATTGTGAATCCGTATCACTTGTAGAGATAGGGTATTGCCCTATCTATGTTGGCGCAGATAAATATACGACATCAATATAGACTATCATCAATGTGCAAAAGTTAGGGCAGTGCCCTATCTCTACCTTTATAACCAATCAATGCACAGCAACAGCAGTAAGCATCCGACCTTCCAGCTAAGCATATATGCGGAAAGGCAGTTGTAACAACTTCTTCGACGTGGTTGTTTTTTAGGTCAGGTCGGTTGTTACTACCGAACTTCCTGCTAAGTGTATATGCGTAATAACCTTTCTGATATTTTCTATCAGCTTTGCTCCTCTTCCTCATACACCCCATCCGCCCCACCCGAAACTCCCGCCAACCGGTTCCTGAGTTCTTTCGGCAGTCCCAGTTCTTTTTCCCATGCTATGAGAGCCGATTTGCGAAGCGAGTGCATACTTCTGCCCTCTGTATTCATGCCGATTGCAGCCATAGCCGCTTTGAAATTATCGGCGGGGTTTTTACGGTTGTTCCAACTAAATACTTTCTCACCCTCATTATAGTTTTTTAGAACCAAGCACAGCGAGCTTAGTTCCGGCAGAAGCTGAAAAGGAATATACCTTGTTTTGAACGTACCTTTGGCAGTTTCACTTTCAATTTTCAAACCGTTCGATTCAATATCCGATTTCTTGAGTGCCAGTGCCTCGCCAATGCGGATACCGGCAGTGGAAATCAACCTGATAAGCAAAATTAATTCTTCTCGTTCGCCGGAGTGAAGACGGTATCGCTCACCTGTTCTGAGTTGGTTGATAATTGCATCTATTTCTTCTTTGGTGAACGGTTCCGGCTCATTGGCGGTTTGCTCGTGCAGCATAAATATCGTTACCGGATTTTTAGTGCAGTATCCCACCTCAATACAAAAATCAAAGAATTCTGAAATTTTTGCAATTTCTGTTCTCAGTTTCTTATAGTAGCTGCTTAAATCCTTGTAACGACCATTATTTTCGGTATGATACTCAATTGTGTTGCTGCGTATTTTTTCATAGAGCCGTGAGCGAATTACATTCGTATCGGATACATACGTAATGCCGTCGAGATACGAGCCGAGAATATGCAGATATTTTTTAATGTCGCTTTTAGAACTATTCCTCAGCTTTTGTTCTAGAAACTCCTTTGCCGCATCTTCAACTATTTTTTGTTTATGCGGATTAAGGTATTCTTTCAGTCGCTGTTCGAGTATTTCGAGTGCAAACGAAATGTTTTTTGGTTCAGCTTTGATGCCGGTGCTTCGTTCGTGCGAATGAATTACCGAGTAGAATGTTTTGCCGCGCGTGAGCAGATATGCCCACTGATACGATGGGTGCAGAATACGTTTGTCGGGGTCGGCAGTTCGTGGCATAGCAGTGTCGTTATTTGTCCGGCAATAGGATGAACGTTAACTTGGCATTCGGTAATTTTCAATTACAAAGTTTCCTATAGTAGTACAAATATACAAACAAAAGTGAACGTATGTGGGTGAATACAGAAATTAATGTTTGGATATAAATGAGGGTTTGTTTTAGAAGTTTAGCAAAGGGAATGGGGATGCAGGGGTGTGATTTGGTGGGGAATAAAGCGCAAATGATGTATGGTATAATAAAAAAAACCCACGACCGATAAATCGTGGGTTATTGTGAATTTATTAACTGATGTTACTCAAGATTACATTGATTAGACCTTATCAACAACAAATTTACACATGGGTAGACGAGCAAAGTCAAGTCAGTCAAGTCAGGTGCTACACCTGACTTTCATTACTTACCAATTAAAGCGCATAAGCTTATTATATAAATTCTGTTTGCGTACATAGTTCGTATAAAAAGGTATTTTTGTTGAAGTCAGGTGTAGCACCTGACTTGACTTGAGAAAGGGATTCTCAAGAACAAATAAATGTAGTAAAAAAAAAGAAGAAGTTAAGCTCAGTTGATAAAGAAAAATATAATTCTCAAGATTCGATTAAACGGAGATTCTTCAGCCCAGAGGACTCCTGTAAATGACATCCTTACGTCTGTTTGTCATTCAGAGGACTTCTTAGACCGAAGAATCTCGGTTTAAGGGATTCTCAAGAACTAATAAATGTAGTAAAAAAAGAAGAAGTTAAGCTCAGTTGATAAAGAAAAATATAATTCTCAAGATTCGATTAAACTGAGATTCTTCAGCCCAGAGGACTCCTTCTGAATGACAGAAGGTAACTGTTTTATTTTACTGTCATTGCTTTACATAGTATTCGGTTTTCACGACTTTTGTGAAGTCAGAATGATGGACAATTTTAAGAGATTCTGAATTAATGGCAGCCACCCAAAGCAGACTGCAAAATAATGCAATGACCATAAAAATAAAACAATCACTCACAACTATCCCTTAAGTCGTCTTCTACTTTTTCCCTTCCAACTCGCTCACTCTCCGCTCCAATGCCGCTACACGTGCCATTATTTCCACCAATAAAATATCCCTGTCGTACTCTGCTGCCGGCATCTGAACGTGCTCCCCTTTCTCGCGACCGGTCATAATATACTCAACGTCCATTCCGAGTTCCACAAGGCGTTTCCGTATTTCATATCCGGGTGCGCTGCGTCCCTTGAGGTAGTTATTGAGTGCTTGCTGAGGCATAATGAGCGCATCGGCTGCCAGTTTCAATTTACCAAACTTGTTCACCAACACCTCACGAAGTCGCTCACCAATTATCACGTTTTCAGGTTTATATTCTTGTTTCATGGTATCATACCGGGATTTATGAATAAATCATTAACTTAGTATTAATTAATGCAAAATGTATTATTTTACTTGTATAATACCTAAAAAAGTATTATTTTTGTATTAATAATTAGAGTTTAACAATACAAGTTCACACTTTTTAATACAAAAGTAATACAAATCAGAGACATACACACAAAAAAAAATTGTGTTGAGAGACTTAGCAGGGAGAGTATTAGATTCTCATTGCCCTACAGAGCGAGATATTGGTAGAAAACAGAGTTGTCCTGAGTTTGTTTGTACCGGTACTTATTCCCTATCGGGAATGTGGATTTTTACTTAAAAACATGAGTCTCATTTATAGTTCATAACAGCCAACGAGCCGACTATAGGCGGTTATCATAAACTCAGAACGACAGATAATTTAATAAATGCATATTTATTTTACACTTTATACATCTCTTTTTAATTCAATTATTTACCACGGAGAAACAATGAAACGCGGAGTAGATTTCTGTCCGAACTGCGGAACAGTCTGGGGGATAGACGAAATGCAGTTTGGTGAATGCAGCCGGTGTAACTATCCCAGTCAATCCTATGAATTTGAGGATGATTCCGAATTTATAGTAAGCGGTATTTATAAGGAAAAAACACCTGAATACATACCCGATTTGAATACGGAGTTTCCAAACTTCAATTGCAGGTCGCGTCACTCTGAAAAAATATCTCAAGATTTCAACAACTTATAGAGGAATGCTATGCAACAAGCTCACACAAAACACACTGAACCTGAAAAGCACTATTCACTATCGGCTCTGTGCCGCGAAACAGGTATTCGGAAAAGCACATTACGCACATGGATTGCAAATGGTTGGCTTGTCGGCGATAAAATCAGCGATGAATTTGAACTCTACACCAATTCACAGCTAATTACTGCTAAAGAACGTGCAAACCGCAGTTATACTCGTAGTGTAAATGTACAGTATGCGCCTGAAGAAAAAGGCAATATGACTATACTGGAATTCAACTTAGAACGCCATATACGTTCAATTACAAAGAAAAAGAAACGGTAAATATTGACCACACAAAGGAGATACTATGAGAAACTATTATATAACAATTTCATTCGAAGCAGGCAGTAAACCTGTAAAACTACCAGAAATACCACCGGAGCAAAAAACGGAACAGCAGAAAAATGAACAACCGTTCAATGGACATACTCTCGTAACAAGTGCAGTGGTTCTGTCAGCATTTATTGTGTTTATGCAATGCTTCCATTCATTATGAATGGAGTTCCTGTAAATGACATCTCTTAAAATGGTAGTACAATTTTGTGTCCTGTCATGCTG
>CAZGNO010000109.1:10973-11637 GCA_964527785.1 uncultured Chitinophagaceae bacterium | reverse complement strand
ATCTGCTGGACGGATGTGCATACGGAGATTCTTCGTTGCACTCAGAATGACGGGCTATGTAAGAGATGTCATTTACAGGGATTCTTAGACCGAAGAATCTCCGTTAGAACGTGAGAACCTGTACGATGGATGTCCAAAGTGGATTATTATCTTACGCCTAGAATTTCGAAAATTTTAAAAGTAACAATAGTGAATGTCAGAATACTACGTTTATATTATGTCTAATAGTTCACGCACTCTCTACATCGGTGTAACAAACAATCTTCTTAGAAGAGTTTATGAACATAAGAATGGATTGATAGAAGGATTTACCCAAAAGTATAACATTAGTGAACTTGTTTATTTTGAACAGACACAAGACATACGTTCAGCTATCAACCGTGAAAAGCAGTTAAAAGGTTGGCTTAGAATAAAGAAAGTTGATTTAGTGCATTCGGTTAACCCAACGTGGAAAGATTTGAGTGCTGAATGGTTTGAAAAAGATTTTAAATAAGTTGTATCATAAAACTTTCGGGTGTGCTACCCATTCGGATATACTGCAAGTAGGTGGGTACATATCAAGCAAAACGGTGTTGTAGAATCTTCGCTTGCTTATCAATCGTATAGACAATGACGTACTAACGGAGATTCTTCAGTCGAAGACTCCTTCAGAATGACAGCTTTA
>CAZGNO010000109.1:0-10873 GCA_964527785.1 uncultured Chitinophagaceae bacterium | reverse complement strand
GTTAGTTCATCATTCTGAACGAAAGTTTGGAATCTTCGCTTGATTATCAATCGTATAGACAATGACATACTAACGGAGATTCTTCAGTCGAAGACTCCTTCAGAATGACAGCTTTAGTTAGTTCATCATTCTGAACGAAAGTTTGGAATCTTCGCTTGATTATCAATCGTACAGACGATGACGTACTAACGGAGATTCTTCAGTCGAAGACTCCTTCAGAATGACAGTTGTAGTTTGTTCGTCTTCTGAACGCCGGTACTGAATCTTTGACTATTTATCCGATATACAGAAATGAAATGCTAACTGAGATTCTTCAGTCGAAGACCCCTTTAGAATGACAAGCGCGACTGATTTACTTAATGTCGGAATGATATTAATAATACTTACTTTTATAACGACAACATAATTCCCGATAAGAAAGACAACACCATGAATGAAACTAAATTTACTATTGAGCATCATAGTTTGGGCGAAATCAAATGCCTTAAAATTCAAGGATACCTCGATGCACATACTGCTCCGCAATTAGAATCTGCGCTCGGCAATTTGGTGCAAGACGGCAAACACAAGATTATTGTCAATTTCTCTGAATTAGATTATATTTCAAGTGCAGGTTTGGGTGTATTTATGGTTTATATCGAGGATGTCCGTGCATCCGGGGGCGATATTAAACTTTCAGAAATGAAACCGAAAGTATTTACGGTTTTTGATTTGCTTGGATTCCCGATGCTGTTTGAAATTCTGGAAAACAATCATGCGGCTATAGCCAAGTTTGACAATTAAATCACCTTCTACCACTTATAGTTATTGAAATCATGGTAGCAATAATCAATGCACATACTAACCAAATAAGCGCGAGCGGAAGTACCGCCGAGCTTGAGAAAATTCGCGACTTTGTAGGGGCACAGGCACAAATGTTCGGCTTCACCGAAATTGATGCCTTTCAAATAGCACTTGCAGTGGATGAAGCGTGTTCCAATCTCATCCGCCATTCGTACCATAATGATAACAGCCGTCAATTCGTTGTAAAAATCGAAAAAAATAATGCTGAAATTATCATTCAAGTAATGGATAACGGCGATGCGTTCAATCCGATGACAGTGCCGGAACCCGACATGGATGAATACTTTAAGAAGTTCAAACGTGGCGGCTTAGGAGTTCAGATTATGCGAAAAGTAATGGATAAAATTGAGTATCTCCCTGCTCAGACTTCATCTGCGCTTAATGTGTTATCGCTTACCAAACGGCTTGCCTAAAAAGCAGCATTCCCTTGCTATTTTTACATTCAAGCCATAGCGACCCCCTTCCTTTTGAAAATTTATCGTAATTTCGCTGTAGAAATTTGATAATCATTTTCGTTTAGCAGCTCTCCATCTATGAAAGCAGTCCTTTTTTCTCTTGCCTTTGCAATCGGATTATTCTTCGGGTTTTATCCAGCGCTTCACAAACCGCGACCGCTCTATTGGCGCATCCTGACTATTTCCATCCTCACCGCGATGATAGTTTTGGCTCTGTTTCCTCGCACTGCGGGTACATTCAGTGATGCTATCGTCACATTCCGTATGGGGCAGCAGCATGATATTCCCGTCAAAATCAAATTACTCCCCGAAACAAAATCAACCGAGAACAATCAAATCTCATTTCAGGCAACTGATTTTACGGGAAGCACTCTCCCCTTTACCGTCATTTTCAAGAATGACAGAAGCGATTTGCTGCAATTGACTGCAGCTTCATCGGCAATTATCATGATGCACCGCGAAGGTGTGGATAATGTTTTCCGTGCAGGTGAAACGGTCGCTTTTAACCCTTCGATAACACTGCCGTATATTATTGGTTTGGAAGAACGGGCGCGAATATTATATTTTCATGTTCCGATGAGTTGGATAGCCGTGCTAGCATACGTTGTGGCTATGATTTATGCAGGAAAATATCTCTCTCGCAAGAATATTCGCGATGATATTACTTCGTCGTCTGCTGCCGCACTCGGCACACTATTCTGCTTACTGGCTACGGTTACGGGGTCAATTTGGGCGAAATTCAATTGGGGCAGTTTTTGGAATTGGGACCCGCGACAAACCTCGATTTTTGTATTGCTCTTGATATATGCTGCATATTTTGCCCTTCGGGCTGCTGTAGAAAATGAAGAACGCCGTGCACGTTTGAGTGCAGTTTATGCAATCTTGGCAGCTGTTACCGTACCGTTCTTTATCTTTATCCTGCCTCGCATTACCGAAGGACTCCACCCGGGCTCGAAAGGCGATGCAAATATCGGTCCTGTACTTAGCCCGCAAGCCGAAGCATTGAACCCGCTCAAACAAATTATCCTCAGTTTGTCGTTTGCCGGCTTTACCTTGGTTTTTTTCTGGATGCTCAGTTTGCAAATTCGTATGAAAACTATAACAATGAATCTTCTTGAACGTCTTAATTCTTCTAATGAAAGGTAATTCCGATGTATGAATTTTTTACGGCAAATGCTCTCTATGTCGTACTGCTTACTACCTTGACTGTATGGTTGGGAATAGCAGTGTATTTGAACGGTATCGAGAAAAAAATAACCAATCTTGAAAAGAAAATTTCGGAATAATAACTGTTTCCAAAATAAGGAGAAAAATCAGTGAAACCACGATATATAATCGGAATCGTAGTAATTGCAGCGGGTTTGGGGTTTGCTGCTTATTCGCTCAACACTTCAAAAATTGAATATACAAACCTTTCTGCCGCCGAATCCACCGGACGCAAAGTGCAGGTAAAAGGAGTATGGGTAAAGGAAAAGGGTTCGGATTACAACAGCAACTCAAATGTATTTAGCTTTACGATGCAAGATGATTCCAAAAAAGAAGTGAAAGTACTTTTTACGGGGTCTCGCCCCAATAACTTTGAAATTGCTGAAAGCATTGTGGTAAAAGGACGTTTTGAAGGCGGAGAATTCCATGCCTCGGAAGTGCTTACCAAATGTCCGTCGAAATACGAAGGTAATGTGGAGCAGCTAAAAGGGAGCGGAAGCTAACTAATATATTATTTGTTTTAGAGTTTCGCAATGAAAACTATAATTTTCTCCATACTTTGTATAGGTTTATTCATCGGTTGTGGTGATAGTTCCTCATCACCAAATACACTGGTTCTAACTTCTGAATACTACCCACTCGAAGTAGGAAACAAGTGGAGATATATAGTTTCAAATAATAGTATGGATACTGCCGATATTTATAATCTGACGGTAGAATCTACCGAACTGATTAACAGCAAGACTTATTACAAGATAGCAAACGCATCCGAAATGAATAAGAGAGCGGTTTTATACAGTTATGTAAGAGTTCAGAATGACAAGGTTTATACATTCGCAAACAATGTAGAAGCACTCTCAATTGATTTTGCAACAATTGATTCGACGGTCGGATATGTCTATGGCTCTACGGATAGTTTGGTAACCAAGATTGGCAGTTTCAATACTGTCAAGCTCGTTAAAAGGAATGATATTGATACCAAAGATTCTCCGTATGAAAGCTATGCACCTGCTATTGGACTTGTCTTCAAAGCTGATAATACTACAGCTTCCGAAATTGTATATGCGAAAATAGGCGATAAGATTTATCAGTAACTCAAAATCAAATCAGAAAACAATGCTCCGCAAAATTATCCTTACCTCGCTGATTATCGGACTGCCCATAGTAGTCTATATTGCTATGCAATACGGGCAAATACCGTCGGTGTCATTCAAAAAGGCACTTGAATCAGGCAATCAAAAAGCGGAAAGCGAGCAAACTTCAAAAGTGAAAATTCAAGCGGGAATGGTAATTGACGCCGAGCATCCGTTCAAACCGGAAGAATTCTATGCCGTGGATGCCGAAGGTGCAGTATTCTTGGTGAGCTATTCAGGCAATGAGCCGCTCGGTGAGTTAAAAAACGGGAAATCTGTCGAGGTGTTCGGTCATGTGCATACAGGGAATCCACCGTATTTCCATGCTTCTCAGGTGAATAAATAAAGTTCACAATCAATTTTTATGGTTTAAGCAATTACAGAAATCCCCCTTAATCCCCCTTTAACAAGGGGGAGACAAGATAAATTATTAAAATAACAGTAATCTACGTCATCCCCTTGTCAAAGGGGAGCGAGGGGATTTGTGTATACTTCTTCAAAAATTGTCAGAGAACCATAAGTAATCTATTTTTCTTTTAATTTATGCTGAACATCCAAAAATCAGACGAAGAATGGCGCGAGCAGCTTACCGAAGAGCAGTACCGCGTAACCCGTCAAAAAGGTACAGAGCCGGCTTTTACGGGCAAGTATTGGAATACCGATGAACATGGAGTGTACAGGTGTATTTGCTGCGGCGAAGAACTGTTTACCTCAGAAGAAAAGTTCGATTCGGGCTGCGGTTGGCCCTCCTTCTATGCTTCTTCTAATCCAGAAGCAATAGATAATATTACCGACAAAAGCTGGGGAATGATACGAACCGAAATCGTCTGTAAAAATTGCGGGGCACATCTGGGGCATGTGTTCGACGACGGACCAAAACCAACCGGCTTACGGTACTGCGTTAATTCCGCATCCATTCAACTTGATAAAACTCCTGAAAATCCTGAATAATACTCTATAATGAACGATACATTTCCTACGATTGCTATTGCCGGAGCTACCGGATTGGTCGGGCGCACAATGCTCCGAGTCCTCGAAGAACATAATTTTCCTGTCGGTACATTACGGTTACTTGCCTCAAAACGTTCAGCAGGAGCTGTGATTGAGTGGAAAGGTACGAATTACACCGTAGAAGAACTTACTCACGATTCGTTTCGTGGTGTTGATATTGCACTGTTCTCTGCCGGTGGTGCTGCGAGCAAGGAATTTGCTCCTTCGGCTGCAGCAAGCGGTTGCGTTGTCATTGATAATTCCAGTGCTTGGCGGATGCATCCTGATGCACCGTTGGCAGTACCTGAGGTAAATTCGCATACGCTAAAGAACCATCATGGAATAATTGCAAATCCTAACTGCTCAACCATTCAACTGGTCGTGGCGCTCAAACCGCTTCACGAAGCATTCGGACTGAAAAGGGTGGTTGTTTCCACCTATCAATCCGTAAGCGGTGCCGGACAAAAGGGTGTAGATCACCTTGCTGCAGAAATTGAGAAGCGTGAGCCGACGAATAGGATTTCGCCTCATCAAATTGCATATAATGCAGTATTCCATTCTTTCATTGATAATTCGGGTTTCTCGGAAGAGGAAATCAAGGTTCGTAAGGAAACACGTCGGATATTGGAATTACCTGATTTACGGGTCGCTGTTACGTGCGTGCGTGTCCCTGTGCTTGGCGGGCACGGAGAGTCGGTAAATATAGAAACAGAAAAACCTCTCACAGTCGAAAAACTGCGGGAAGTTCTCGGCTCAGCCGATGGAATTACAATCCAGGATAACCCTTTAGAGAATCACTACCCTACCCCGCTTCAATCCGGCGGCAAAGACGATGTATTCGTAGGGAGAATACGGATTGACGATACTATTGAGAACGGGGCGTATTTATGGATTGTATCCGATAATTTGCATAAGGGCGCAGCGACCAATGCTGTACAAATAGCCGAAAAACTTCTTGAAATGAATTGTTTGGCTTTTACTAAACTTTCTTCGTGGTAAAAATATGGACAATACTACCCTACAATTGGCAGAGCATTATCTAGATGTTAATATTCAGAATTTCAAATCAATGAAATCCCTTGCCGACAAGTCTATCGCTCAATTATCGTTCGAGCAACTGACTACATCCATTGACGATGAGTCCAATTCCGTTGCAATTATCATAAAACATCTTGCAGGAAATATGCTATCGCGATGGTCGGATATATTCACAACCGACGGTGAGAAAACCTCTAGAAAACGTGATACGGAATTTGAAGATTCATTTCAAAGCCAACAGGAAGTTATGGAATATTGGGAACGCGGCTGGAAGCAATTATTCGATACCCTTACCTCGCTCACGCCCGATGACCTGCTCCGTACAATTACAATACGAACTGAACCCCATACAGTAGTGCAAGCAATCGAAAGACAGGTATATCATTACGGTTCTCACGTCGGTCAGATTATCTTCCTAGCGAAACATCTTGCAGGACACAACTGGAAAACTCTTTCAATTCCCCGCGGAAAATCGGAAGAATATCTCAGCAAGCCGCCACAGAAAGCTGCTGTATAATTCTTTCTCAATACAATACTTTATGATACGTACTGCCGTAATAATGGCCGGAGGTTCGGGAGAGCGTTTTTGGCCCCTCAGCCGAAAAAATCGTCCTAAACAATTGCTCGCGCTAACTTCTGAAAAAATGATGATTGAGGAAGCTATAGATCGTATTTCCCCACTGATTCCATTAGAGCACATCTATATCTTTACCAGCGAAATCCTTCAAAATCCGATTCGTGAAGCACTCCCGGAACTGCCACCCGAAAATGTAGTAGCAGAGCCGTGCAAGCGGAATACCGCGCCTTGCCTGGCGTTTGCAGCCGTCTTTCTTTCGGAAAAATATGGTGTGGGTGAATCGGAAATTTCAATGGCAGTTTTAACTGCAGACCACTTCATTTCTACTTCAAGTCAATTCATTCAAACCGTTGATACTGCATTACAGTATGCAGAGAACAATCCTGTTCTGGTAACGTTAGGTATTCCTCCTGTTCGCCCTGAGACCGGCTACGGGTATATTGAAGTCGAAACGCAAGATTCAGCACCTAATTCAATCTCACCAGCTATTTCCTTCCGTGAGAAGCCCAATAGAGATACCGCTTTGGAATTTGTTCGTTCGGGTCATTTTCTTTGGAATTCAGGTATGTTCTTCTGGCGACTTGATACATTCTTAAGAAGTATCAGTGAGAATTTACCGGCTGTCGGTGATTTACTGAGTGAATTACGAACTGCAATACGTGAAAAAACTCATATTGCCTGTGAAGGAGCAATTCACGAAGCCAAACCGGTGTTTGAGCAGTTTCCTGATATATCAATTGATTACGGTATCATGGAAAAAGCCGGTAATGTAGCCGTCGTTCGTGCCGGATTCTTATGGGATGATGTCGGTTCGTGGGATTCACTCGACCGTATGCACCCGCTTGATGATGACGGCAATGTCCTGAAAGGGAAAACCGTTCTGATTGATGCCAAAAATTCCACAATTATCAATACATCAGACAAGCAAGTAATTGCTTTGATAGGGGTTGAAGATATTGTAGTTGTGGCTACGAATGATGCAATATTAGTGTGTCCGAAAGACAAAGCCCAAAATGTACGTCAGGCAGTTGCTGCTTTGCGTGAGTTGGGACATGATATTCATCTATAAGTTATTACTTTCCCATCTGCTTATACAAATTTGTTATATTTCGTTATCGAGACTGAATGCGTTCTACTATTGCCGAAATCAATACTCTTAATCTCCGACAAAATTTCCAGAAACTCCGCTCTTTTGCTCCTAATTCAGCAATAATGCCAATGGTCAAGGCAAATGCCTACGGACATGGTATTATCGAATGCTCCAAAATTCTTTCGGAAGAGGGTGCAGAATTTCTTGGTGTTGCCTTTGCTTCTGAGGGAGTTCCTTTACGTCGGACGGGTATTCGCACGCCTATTGTCGTGATGACACCTCCCGAACCAAGTGATATACCACTTTTTCTGAAATTTAAATTTCAAGCTATTGCTTGCTCCATCGAAACTGTAGAGGCAATTTCTATAGCAGCCCGAAAGTTAAACAAAGTTGCACAGCTTCATCTATATATTGATACGGGTTTGAGCCGCGATGGTATCATGCCGGATAATGCTTTGAGCTTCATGCAAGCGGTGCATCCCTTTTTAAATATCGAATGGGTCGGTATTTGCACTCACTTCGCTACATCGGATGAAAATGACACTTCATATGCGGAATTTCAGTTAAAGTTATTCAACCAAGTGATTGAAAATTTACGCACAAATGGATTTTCATTTCCCTATATTCATGCTTCAAACACTGCTGCAGTTGCTCACCTTCCATCGGCACAGTTCAATCTTATCCGTCCGGGACTTTCTTTGCACGGCTGTGCCGCAACGTATGAGATTGCGGATGAATTGCAACTTATCCCTACCCTTACTCTTAAAAGTTCTATCATCTCGCTTCGCAGAGTTCCCGCAGGCACCCCTGTCAGTTACGGACGGCGTTACTACACCTCGCAGGAAACGACTATTGCTACAATACCGATTGGATATGGCGACGGCTATTTCCGTTCGCTCACGGGCAAGGCAGAGTGTTTAATTCGCGGAAAACGGTATGCAATCGTCGGTACGATTTGTATGGACGAATGTATGATTGATACAGGCGATGACGAAGTAGCGTGCGGTGACGAAGTAATTTTAATCGGACGCCAAGGCGATGAGGTGATTACTGCCAATGATATTGCCGAGAAATGCGGGACGATTCCGTATGAGGTGCTTACGGCTATATCAGCTAGGGTGGAACGGGTGTTTGTGTAGAAAAAAGCATTTTTTTTCAAACAACCCCGAAGGGGTGAAATGATTGTAGAAGAAGATATCATCAGATAACAAATCCCAAAGGGATGATATGATTTTCTATAAAGAAAAATTATATCATCCCTTTGGGATTCACTGCTAAACCGCACACTCTATCTATAATCATTACATCCCTTCGGGATTCTCATGCTAAACCATATTTCTATAATCATTACATCCCTTCGGGATTCTCAAACTAAACCATATACTCTATAGTCATTACATCCCTTCGGGATTCTCATGCTAAACCATATTTCTATAATCATTACATCCCTTCGGGATTATTCTATTCAGTGGATACCACCAATCACCCTACTTCTTAATTCTACCCACAAAAATCCTCGTCGAAAGCCAGTGCTTAATCGCTATCATAAACTTGTGAGCAGTCGAAACCTTTATTTTTTTCTTGAACACATTAAAATCATTAAGCTCGATTTTTTCCAATAGTCGGTAGTAAATGGCATCCATTATCTCGGCGGCAAACATTGTCACCCGTTCGTCAGGACGCAAAGCTGTGCGCGCTTTGTGGTAATACTCCCGAACCCTTCGGGCTTCAAACCGCATCAGCTCATTAAAATTCTCGTTGTACTTTTCGTTGAATAAATCCTCTTCCGTATAGCGGAATCGCTCCAAATCTTCTTTTGGGAGATAGATAAATCCCCTGTCCTTATCAACTTTCACATCCCTCAAAATGTTTGTAAGTTGCAAGGCATAGCCGAGATTTACCGCGTATTCTTTGGTTTCTTCGTATTTATACCCGAATATTTCGATACACATCAGCCCCACCACGCTCGCCACACTGTAGCAATATTCCTTTAGTTCCTCGAATGTCTCGTATCGGTATTGAAGCAAGTCTTTTTCGCAACCGTCAATCAGCATCAAAAAGTACTGCTTGGGGATTGTGAAGCGGCGCACTACCCCGGCAAGCGGAATAAGCAGAGGATGTACAGAAGTCCCGTCATAACATTTTTCAATCTCTGCTCGCCACCATGCAAGACGTTCACGTTTTTTCAAGATAATATCAGCATTGCGCGACGGCATATCGTCCACGATGTCGTCAATTTGCCTGCAAAAAGAATAGACGGTGTTGATAGCATCCCGTTCGTCTTTGGGCAAGAAACTAAAGGAGTAATAGAAACTCGTTCGCGCTGAGGTTGGCGCGGATTCCAGCGTATCATATTCAACGAGTATGTTATTTTCCATACGTACTCCAAAAAATTGTATGCCGAACGATTGCCTTCACGAAAATTATCAGTATATCAATACCTGTAATTTCAGGTCGCATAAATAAAACTGTGCTGCCAAGACGTTTGGTCTTGCTAAGAATTGCCCGTCCGCCTTCGATTGTAACTGCAATTTCAATTCTCAACCGACAATACGGTAAATACTTGATTAAAGTTTTACCCTCCTCAAAATATTCTTCCGTTATATCACATAAATAGTGCAGGGTTGCGGGAAAATTACCTATATTTCCTTCGCCGACCAAATTTTCTTTTTCTGCAATAGGTAGGTTTTCCATTATTTCCGATGGAATGTAATTTCTACCTTTGGTATAATCCCTCGAAATATCTTGCCAAAAGTTCGCCAGTTGAAGACCTGTGCAGATTGCATTCGAGTACAGAGCCGACGTATCGTTCCACAAACCGAAAATTCGCAATACCAGTTCCCCGACAGGATTTGCTGAATAGTGGCAATAATCTACATTGTCCTGCATAGTTACGGGTCGTTTGAAATTAACATCCTGACGAAATGCAACGAGCAACCTAGCAGGAACTTCCGGTGGAATATTACAATCCTTCATGGTTTGATGAAGAGCTACAAAAACAGGATTACCTGTTTGATTATTTACAAAGTCCTCATCATAGAGCAGTTTCTCGAAATCATTGATTGAAACAAGCTGCACCTCTTTTCCTTCTGCTTCCAATTCGTCGGCAAGGTCATCGGCTATTCTGCTGAAAGCATACACACTAAAAAAATGCTTACGGAATTTCTTGGGAACGAGTAACGAGCCGACAGGAAAGTTTTCATAGTGCGAAGTAGCAAGCCGCTTACAGAATTGCTCGGCTTCTGCGAGTGAACCAACATGAAAACGTCCGCCGTTTTCTGTAGTAAGTTCTAGTAATTCTTTGGTAGAAAACTTCATTGATATGCTATAATAATAACATCAAAAATAATATAGTTGCCCTGTTGTTCTGAGTTCATGACAGCCGCCCAAAGCCGCTGCAAAATAATGCAATGACATTGGAATAAAATACTTGCGCTTGTCACCCTGAATTTGATTCAGGGTCTATTGCTGTCTAGTCATGCTAATTTTCGATGTACTTTTTCTTCATTATGGCGGAGATGCTGAATCAAGTTCTATTAGA
>CAZGNO010000108.1:0-11786 GCA_964527785.1 uncultured Chitinophagaceae bacterium | reverse complement strand
TTATTAAATAAATACTGGTTGCGTACATAGTCCGTAAAAAGGTATTTTTGTTGAAGTCAGGTGTAGCACCTGACTGGACTTTTGAAAAAACTCAATACATTAATTGTTGCGTACCATCAGTCATTAATTTGATGCTGATAAGCAGTAGTCGAAATATTCTTGAGTAACATCAGTTAATTATCGGCAAAAACAAAACTATTGGTTCCGATTTATATTTAAAATTTGAGTGATGCAATTCCAATTTAAGTACAAAGACAGAATTAATTAAAAAATCAAAAATGCTGTCATTCTGAGGGATTCTTAGACCGAAGAATCTCCGCAAAGCACTACATATAAAGGTATGAACAGCTTACGGAGATTCTTCACTAGCGTTCAGAATGACAGGAAATATAAAATTAAAATTATTCTGTCCTACTACCTAAAATTAAAAATATTTTTTTTATATTTGCTTACCATAAACTGTAAGTTGTAAAAACTATTACCGGGGTTAGTTACTATGAAAAGTTTTGTCATTTTCTGTATATGTTGTTTCTTTATTACCATCACTACTATATTTTCACAAGAAAACAACGCCGATTCTCTAGACAGATTTAATTTAAAAATTGGTGCTAATCTGGGCGTCGCAGCTATGTCGTTTGGCTATATGACTGTAGAAAGTTATTATAACGGAGGAAACGGACCAACTAAATTCGATTATAGTGCTTATCCGATCGCAGTCGATTTTTTAAATGAATATTCAATTTTTACGGTTGCCAAAGTTAGTAAGAACATAGGAATCGGCTTGGAATTTGGTCGGCTTACACATTTTGAATCAATCCCCAATGTTAGAAGTTTCTTTGAAAACGGTGCTGAGGGCGCAACTTTCTCAAGCTTTGAATTCATTTCGGGTTTTTATTTTTCACCGTTTGTAAGAATTGGTCAGGTAAGTATTGGTGCTTCCTATATGTCTCCTTCAACCGGATCGTATTTTGTAAAAATCCCCACATACATCAGCGGTAAATCAGACTATACGTATGAAGAGTTATCACCTGATACTCAAAAAAGACTGGAAGATGCGTTACAAGCTACTATAAGTGTTTATGGACGATATGATTATGAATTGGTAAATATCATCGGTATTCCCGTATCGTTGTACGGAAAACTTGCCTTTAACCTCCAAGACCCTATTGATTATAGTACATATAAAGGAATACAGGTTCAATCTCAAAATCGGGTTCATGTATATAATGAAATGACGAAACATCTTAGGGCTCAGCTTACTATCGGTATATCTGCGAGTTTTGATGCTATTAAGTAAGTAGATGGATAGTCTAATTTATTATGATGCCCGTTATAACAACAGACTTGACAAAAAATATTACAAATTAATTTTTTATATTATTCATTGAACTATGGACGAACAACAATTGGAGCAAACAGCAAAGCAGCTTCGCAAGCCGCACGGTGAAGATGGGGTTAAAATTGCTGAATTTATGAATAAAGGTAACAGAAGCATAAACCTTGATACAATTTCCATTTTGAACCCTGAACCTAATGACAATGTACTGGAAATTGGTATGGGGAACGGTTTTTTTGTGTCGGAAATAGTGTCGAAACATCATGGTATAACATACACAGGATGTGATTTTTCTGAATTAATGGTCGAAGAATCCAAGAAAATGAATGCTGATTTAATCACAAAAGGTCGGGTGGATTTTATTCTGTCGGATATTGCTTCTTTGCCGTTTGCAGATAATTCATTCAACAAAATTTTCACTATTAACACTATCTATTTTTGGGAAGACGAAAATGTGGTTTTACAGGAAATAAAACGTGTTTTGAAACCAAACGGCAAATTCATCATCGGACTTCGCCCAAAGCATAAAGCAGAGAAATACCCGTTCATTAAGTACGGCTTCAAACTATTTGCCAAAGATGATATTGCCAAGCTGTTTGACGATAACGGAATCACGCTTTCACAGGTCATAGAAAATCACGAACCTGACTTTGACATGAATGGTGAAATCATGCAAATGGAGAACTTGATTGTGGAGGGTATGAAAAAATAGACAAGGCAATGTTGATATTTTTTTTCAATCTGGTAGCGTCATAAACAAACAGCTGCTTATGAATGGATTTCATAAGCAGCTGTTCTAATTTAAGCTAAAACTGTTTTACTTTTTCAACTTCACCGACGAACCTGAACTAAGTTTTTCGGATGGGTTTAAAACTACTTTATCGCCCGGATTCAGCCCGCTTTTAATTTCCATCAAACCGGTCATTTCTTCACCCAACTCTACCTTTGATTCGGTTACTTTATCATTTTTCATAATAAACACCACTTTCTTACCATTACGAGTGGTTATTGCCGATAGAGGAACAGTAAGTTTAGGCGGAACATTGTCACTTTCTACAGAAGTATTGTCCTTCAGAAATATAACTTTTGCGCTCATTTCAGGTAAAACACGATTATCGCGCTCAGTGAAACGTACTTTAGTAAGTACGGTCGCCTTAGCTCTGTCGGCAGTAGGAATAATTTTACTAAGAAATCCTCGATAGCGTTTTTCTGGGAAAGCATCGAGAGTGATTTCGCATTGTTGATCAGATTTCAAACGCTCTATGTTTGATTCTGAAACATCTGCCTCGACTTCCAAGGAACTCATATCGGCAAGCGTTACCACAGCACCACGAGAGCCGGCAGCAGCACCGAGTGAAGTAATAACTTCACCAACATTTGCATTTTTATTGAGAACAGTACCATCGAATGGAGCACGAATGTATGTGTTTTCCACCTGAACCTGAGCTGATTGAACATTAGCTTCGGCAACCTTTACTGATGCTTCTGATGATGAAACGGCAGCTTGTGCCCGTTTTACACGAGCTTCGGAATTAGTTAAGTCAAGTGTAGTAGTTGCACCCTGAGCGTGCATTGATTTTTGGCGGTCAGCATTGAGCTTGGCATCATCCAGGTCGGCGATGCTGCTTTGAAGATTTGCTTTTGCAACCTCTACAGATGCTCTCGTCTGGGCAAGAACTGCCTCTACATCGCTGCTTTCAATACGACCGATAATTGCTCCCTGTTTTAGCTGGTCTCCTTCTATTGCATAGAGCGATTCCAAACGTCCTGTTGCTTTGGATGAAACCGATGCCTTACGCTGTGCAACTACGTAGCCGCTTGCAGTGAGAACAGCATTGGCTTGAGATGGCGAGGTAAGTGACGCAGTTGTTACATCCACTTCTTCGGCTCTGAATGAAAAATTGCTTCCTTCAAAATAGTAATACGCTCCTGCAAGGGCTATAATACAGATGGCAATAATGATATACTTTCCTTTGCCACCACCACCACCTGAATTTGTCTGAGGTGCTTCACGGTTAATTTTAAGAGCGGACAAATCTACACTTTGATTATCAACTGACATAAGGGGATACCCGTTATAAGACAAAAAATTTAATAACGCTAAACAATACCATATCTAGTAAACTACGCTCAAATATACCAAAAAGTTTCAAAGTAGAGATGACATCTTTTGGAAAAGTTTGAATGATGTTTTTGAAACAAGAATGCGGTGATATTTATGGTGTGATGCTTCCAAGCTACAGGATGGGTTGCTCCCTGTCGGATTCAGAATCCCATAACCTATTTACATATAATTAAATTAGCAAGCAAACAATAAAATATCCGATGATAGATCCAATATTCATTCTGGCGAATTTTCTGTTTTGCATTTGTAAGTTTGAAAACTGTCAAATTATGCAAGTTCTTCTTTAATGTTCTCAATTCTATAATTATCCATTGGCATACCTGAATTTTCTATTTCAGCCAGCAGTTTACGAGCTGTTTTTATATTCTGTTCGGATGGTGAGTTACGTTGTATTTCCATACTCAACATCAAAGCATTCATAAGTGTTGCAATACTTTCAGATTCTTTTTCTTCATCCGTAAGAGATGAGATTCATGTGTTAATAATTCTACAATAATTGATGTCTTATCTATATCAAATTTATCTCCAATCGAGAGCCATTCAATCATGCTTTCGGCAGTCATATTTTTAAATACACTCCACAACAAACCTGTAATTTTTGTACCTATTGAATCAAGCTCTTTATGTGCCTGTAGAAATTGCTTTTGCTCGCGAAGGAATACAACTTTAGCAAGAACTTTAGCAAGCTGCTCGACCAATCTCATTATGAAATCTTTACTAATCATGCTTGTTTTACAACAATGTTTTGAAAACCTATTTCAGATTTTGACGTTCCTTCGGTTCTCTCATTGCCTGTGCCGCATCAAAAACAAAGAAGGCGAACAGAATAGTTCGCCTTCATATGAGGAAAGAATATGTAATGAGACTTAAAAAAGTATCAATCAAAAGTGTTATTCTGAGCGGTAGCAAAGAATCTCAGTATGCTGTTTAAGTCCTGTTTTTTGTATTGCGGGGATTCTTCAGTTGAAGACTCCTTCAGAATGACAGTCCCAAATACTTTACTCTTACTGTCATTGTCTTATTTTGTTGGCGGCTTTCGCGACTATTAGGAACTCAGCATGACCGATATGGAGTGTCACCCAGTTCATGGTGACGTAATTCATTAGAGACATTGAGCTTGTCGTTATTCAAATGTGTGTCAATTTCAAGGTGCTCCGTGTTTTGGATTCATTCTTTAATTAAGTAAGAAAACAGATTTATTTTAATTTTATATGCCCAGTCATTCTGAACGCCAGTGAAGAATCTCCGCGTGCTGCTTAAGCCCTGTATGCGTGTAGTGCTTTGCGGAGATTCTTCGGTCTAAGAATCCCTCAGAATGACCGCAATTTGAATTTTCAATTAATTTTGTCTTAGTACTCAATTTTGTCACAGAACTTAACTTAATTATTAGAGATTAGTCTTCAAATTCAATTGGTATTGACGGCTCTTTTGTTTTATAGACAACGTCAACTCCAAGTTGAGTTATCTTTAAGGCATTCATGTCTTTATCAAAGATATACGAATATTGAGATTCATCTTCAATCAATCCTGCCTCTAAAAGCTGTTGGACAATTCTATCAAAATCTACTTCAGCCAAACCGCATACAACCAACACCAAGTCTCCTCTTAAGTAGAGGGAACTCATAGTACTTAATTCATATAATTTCTTTAGTACGATACCTCGTAATGTTGCATCCAAAGCAATAACTCCTTATCACTAACTATGAACAGAACTAACGCTGCTCTTTACAAAAACTACAAGTCAAAATTAGCAGTTATTACTCAATATAAATATGATAAATATCATGTTTCTGCATATTTACTATTTTTTTCCTTTAAGAAAATCAAAAACAAAGGGACGAACCGAATTCGGTTCGTCCCTTTGTTTTTGTAATGCCGCATGGAGGTGCTGCTAATGAACCACCGATATCGCCTTTCTCTCTATTCCGTATCCCGTACTAATTTCAAGATGATAAACCCCCGATGATAATCCCGAAGCATTCAATTCGGTGCGGTATGTTCCTGCTTCCAGTTTTTCATTTAGCAGTACCCGTACTACATTCCCAAGACCGTCAATTAATCGAACAGTTGCCGGTGACTGCTGCTTTACAGAAAATTCAATCGTAGTTTCAGTTGAAAACGGATTTGGATAGTTTGAAAGTGATGTTTCATTTGTCGGGATTTCCTGAACCCCTACCAATCCTGCAAAATCACTTGTAGCACGCGGTATTAATTTATAATATTGATTCCCGCCAAATATCAACCCGCGTACATATTCGAACTCACGACCTACTTGTGGTTTGATTCGCCATGATATTTTTGTAATAGAATCATGGGTAGTATAATAAAGCGGGCTTGCATCAGTTTCTACTCTCAAGAATGCAGAGGGATTATTTGCTTTGTCTTTATCTACAATCGAGAATTCTCCGCTATTCGGCTGCATCGGTACTATAGAGTCCATGATTTTGACATTACGAACCTCCACCAGCATTGAACGCCAGCGATGTACAGAGGTATCCCCTACAAACTTTCTGCCGACATCTGCCGTAGAAATGATAGCAGGAGTTGTAATATTATCGGAAGAAAGCACAGTAATTTCATCTACATTTGATAAGGTCAAAAATCCAAAATAATTCTGAAGTGTCCCTGTTACTCTGATTTTATCCCCTCGGTGAATATTCGGATTTTTTGTTAGTATTGTTTGTGCACCAACTACAAATCCCGACCATGGATCCTGGCTGTCCTGCATAGTAATCAACGCTGGATTTTGTCCGTTGCCGCTACCCGGCAGATCATTATTATCAGCCGTAACAGTTGCCTCTAATGTCAAGGAATATCCCGATAATTGAAGTGTACCGTTATAGCCATAGATAGGTGTTTGAAAATCTGCAATATGTGCAGCTCCATCTACCACCTTATAGAGATTGACCCCTAAGATAGGATTAGAGATGGAGGTGTTCATATCATCTGTTGCAGTTACCTTAAAACCGACAATAGAATGATTTGGAAGTGGAGGAATACTTCCAGTATATCCAAATTGACTTGTTTTGAACGGTGCTTCGCTAAAGGTTACGCCACCGTCGGTAGTATAAAGAAGTTTAATTCCGGCTGGACGTTCAACTGAATTATCTCCTTCTACAACATCGAAATTAATTTTAACCGTATCACTTGATGTCGGGAACAGCTTGCTGCCAATCCGTTCTACAGCAGTCACCTGTGGCGGAAAGAAATCTTTCACAATATCGTTTGGAAGTGCCGGAGCAATTGAAAAAACCTGGTAAATCTGAGTTTGTCCTCCGCCACCGCTAGCCCCAAAGAAAGAATATCCGCTTACGTATCCGGTGAGTTTTTTTAATTTTTGCCCTATAACTGGCGCTTTAAAATTAAATTCTTCTATTTGTCCCGTATAATAGCTTGATTGATTACTAACATAGATAGAATTACCTGCTTCATCGGAAACGATAATTGCAGGTGAAGTCTCAATAACAATAACATTAGATAATTCGACTTTCATTCCAATGTATTGCGATCCCTGTGTGAAGTTTATTACACCGTTTTCCATTCCGCCGGTATAGAAATCGGTTATTAAAACAGGAAGTACCGGAGGAACAGTTTGCTTTGTAGAAATTGTTTTTACAGGTATACTCGAAGCATCTGTAATAACTGCTGCTGCTGCAGGAAATTGACGATTCGCTTCAGGATTATTTGAAACTGGGTATGCTCCGATTCTCACTAACACTTCTACGACATCCCCAACTTTCATACGTTCAAATAATGTTGTTTTTACGGTAGTATCTGTTTGAATTACACAAATTCCCGATGATTGAGTAAATTTTGTGTTCAAATCACGCAAATACGTTACCCATGAATTACCAATAGTCATATTAGGTCTTTTATCGGTAGGATAATTTATAAGCGGAGCAACGGTAACTATACCCGTAAGGAGAACAGTATCACCATGTTTTGGTGAATGCAAAGAACCCGCTGCAATCGAATCAATATTCAACGTCATAATATCCTTTACACTCATTTTCGTATATTCCTGAATTTTTGAGAAAGACGAGAATGGTGTAAAGAAGCCAAATGTGGCAATACTGCATAAAAAAACGACAAAACGTTTCATGATAAATACTCCTAAAATTATTAAGGATACGGCATCTTCCCAGCGAACTTCGCTATGGGTTGCCGCGACTACGGAGCATTTAATTTTTGAGTTGCAGTATTTAACATTTAGAAAAAAAATTAACATATATTAAGGATTTAATTGCTGACTTGAAGAAAAATTTGGTTTTTATGCGTGAGGAGTTGCAATTTTGAATTTACCGGAAGTAACAAAAAACGACATATAATGATTTTTTAAAGGAAATAAACTTTATGGCTCGTGCACTTATAACAGGAATAACAGGGCAAGACGGCTCGTATTTAGCAGAGTTTTTGCTCGCAAAGGGCTATGAAGTACACGGGATTATTCGCCGTGCTTCCACATTTAATACGCATAGGATTGACCATATTTACATTGACCCGCACGAATCTAATGCAAAGATGCTGTTGCATTACGGCGATCTTTCCGATCCCGGACTCCTCACCGAACTTATTTATAATATCGCTCCCGATGAAATTTACCATTTAGGCGCACAGAGTCATGTCCGCGTTTCGTTCGATATGCCGGAATTTACCGGTAATATCACCGGTCTAGGTACTACGCGTATTCTCGAAGCAATGCGCAGAAGCGGTATAAAATCACGGTTTTACCAAGCATCTTCTTCTGAAATGTTTGGTTCTGCCCTGCCTCCACAATCGGAAACGACCGTTTTTCAGCCGCAAAGCCCCTACGCTGCAGCCAAACTGTACTCGTATTGGCTTACGGTAAATTATCGCCAAGCATACGGCTTGTATGCTTGTAACGGTATTCTCTTTAATCATGAGAGCCCGCGACGTGGTGAGATATTCGTTACGCGCAAGATAACGCGAGCACTCAGCTTCATTCTTGCCGGAAAGCAGCACAAATTGTTCATGGGAAATCTTGATGCCAAACGAGACTGGGGATTTGCCCCCGAATATGTGGAAATGATGCACCTCATGCTCCAGCAACCCGAGGCGGACGATTATGTAGTAGGAACAGGTGAGAGCTATTCAGTACGGGAATTTATCAATACTGCTTTTCTCTATGCAGGAGTAGAAATTGAATGGAGAGGTGAAGGAGTAGAGACGAAAGGAACAGTTCGCAGTATTAAGGAGATGTGGGCAAATCGCCTCAAAGTCGGACAGGTATTGGTAGAGATTGACCCGCGTTACTTCCGTCCGACAGAAGTGGACTACCTAAAGGCGGATATTTCTAAAGCACGCCGCAAACTTGGCTGGGAGCCACGAATCACATTCGAAGAATTGGTGAATGTAATGGTGGATTACGACCTTCTGCAAGCAGGCATCATTCCGCCTTCCAAAGGTATTAATGCTGTAATTGAGAAAGGATTCGGATGGACTAATCATGAATTTGCTCACTCAGAGGCACTCAAAAATGACATTGGATAATCCACGCAACACTATTGATACTTCCTTAAAAATTTATATCGCCGGACATAACGGGATGGTCGGTTCGGCGATTCACCGAACACTTATTAGTCGCGGCTATACCAATTTCGTTTTTCGCACTAGTCATCAGCTTGACCTTCGACGACAATCAGATGTAGAAGCATTTTTTGAGAGTGAAAGACCGGATATTGTTTATCTTGCAGCAGCCAAGGTAGGAGGAATTATAGCCAATAACACCTATAAATCCGACTTCATTTATGACAATATGGCGATTGCGATGAATGTAATAAACAGCGCACACCGTTTCGGTGTAAAAAAATTGCTTAATCTGGGTTCGTCATGCATCTATCCAAAATTTGCAGACCAACCGATGAATGAATCTGCATTGCTGACCGGTGCACTGGAGCCGACAAACGAACCGTATGCAATTGCAAAAATTGCTGCCATTAAATTATGCAGATATAGCAACGAGCAATATTCAACTAATTTTATTTCGGCGATGCCAACGAATCTTTATGGAATAAACGACAATTTCAATCTGGAAACATCGCACGTGCTTCCGGCACTCATACGAAAAATGCTGCTTGCCGAGGCACTACGAACTAATGATATTGAATGGATCGTTCGTGATTGCGAGAAGTATCCAATTGGATTTGGGTTAGACAAAGTCATTATTAAAAATGATGCAAATTCTATAAAGGGTATACTGGGTACACTTGGAATTTCTGCAGATGCAGTTACTCTTTGGGGAAGCGGTAATGTACGCCGTGAATTTCTCCATGCCGATGATGTAGCAAGTGCGTGTGTATTCCTTATGGAGCACTATAATGCCGAAGACATCGGTGAGTTTGTTAATATAGGCATGGGCAATGACCTCTCAATCCGTGAACTTGCGGAGATGGTCAAGAAAGCAACTAAATTCATGGGTGAATTAGTGTTTGACTCAACTAAACCTGACGGCACACCACGCAAACTTCTCGATACATCGCGCATGGAAAAACTTGGATGGAAGGCAACCATACCTCTCGAACGAGGTATTGACACCATTGTTCATACTTACCTACAGCAATGAAATCAATAGTTATCATGGGGGCGGGAGGGTTTGCACGCGAACTTCTCTGGCTCATCGAATCACTTGGCGGATGGAATGTTCTGGGGTTTATTCGTTCGGAAGTAACCGGCATCCGCGAAGAGCTTCACGGCTACCCGAACTACCACACCATGCAAGATTTCATTAGTAGCAGAACCTCGAAGGAGCAAGTATATTATGCCTTCGGCGCTGGTTCGCCCACAGTAAAAAAACTAATGGATAATGAAGCACAAGCAGCTGGACTTACCATCGCACCACCGCTCGTATTCCCCACCGTCAATATCCATAGAAGCATTCGATTGAGTGACGGTGTGGTTATTTGCGCAGGAACGACTCTTACAGTGGATATAACTATCGGTTACGGAACAATGCTTAATCTTCATTGCACTGTCGGACACGATACAGTTATCGGTGACTTCTGTACATTCAGTCCGGGAGTCCATCTCTCAGGGAATGTACGTGTAGAGGATTATGTGGAATGTGGTACAAATTCTTCAGTTATTCCGAATGTTACGTTGGGTGAAGGTTGCACAATTGGTGCAGGTGCAGCTGTGGTTAAAACAATCCCTGCGGGGAAGGTGGCTGTGGGGATTCCGGCAAAGGTTCGAGAGTGAATTAGCACTCGCTTCAATTTTCTGTAGTATTACCACAACTGTATTTACAAAACACAATTAAATGACAGCAAATAAAAAGTATGACGTAATAATTATAGGCGGAAGCTATGCAGGGCTTTCAGCAGCAATGGCGTTGGGTAGATCATTACGACAAGTTCTGGTAATTGACAGCGGAAAACCCTGCAATGCACAAACCCCTCATTCACATAACTTCATAACCCAAGACGGAAAAACACCAAAGGAGATTTCAACACTTGCAAGCCAGCAAGTTGAGAAGTACGAAACAGTACAATTTTACAATGGGCTTGTTACTAATGGGGTAAAAACTGGCAATGGCTTTGAAATAGAAACACAATCCGGTGACACCTTCTCAGCAAAAAAACTAATTTTTGCGACTGGAGTAAAGGATATAATGCCGGATATAAAAGGTTTCACTGAGTGTTGGGGTATATCAGTTATTCACTGCCCGTATTGTCATGGTTACGAAGTACGAAACGAAAAGACAGGAATATTTGGAAACGGAGAATACGGCTTTGAATTTTCAAAACTGATTAGCAACTGGACAAAAGATTTGACGCTATTCACAAATGGAAAGTCAACGCTGACGGAGGAACAGACACACAAACTAAAAGAACATACCATTACGATAATTGAAACTGAAATTGACAGATTTGAGCATAATAACGGGCAAATTAAAACTATAATTTTCAAAGACGGTTCTACAACTTCAATAAAAGCAATATATGCAAGAGTACAATTTGAACAGCACTGCAAGATACCGATGCAATTAGGTTGTGAATTGACAGAACAAGGATACATAACAATAGATGCATTTCAAAAAACAACTGTTCACGGAATATTCGCTTGCGGTGACAATACAATTCAAATGCGATCGGTCTCAAATGCAGTTGCAATGGGGACACTATCAGGTACATCGGCAAATAAAGAGATTATTAACGAAGAGTTCTAGTAGATAAGTACTGGGGCAGAATTAATTAAAAAATCAAAATGCTGTCATTCTGAGTTCCTGATAGTCGCCGAGCCGCCTACAAAACAATGCAATGACATAAAAAATAAGACAGTTGCCTTCTGTCATTCTGAAGGAGTCTT
>CAZGNO010000107.1:0-11957 GCA_964527785.1 uncultured Chitinophagaceae bacterium | reverse complement strand
TATCAACAACTAACAAAACTAGAATTTATGTCCAGTTTTTAGGGGGTCGGTACACAAAATAGTCAAATCATACGCATGAACAGTTGTATTTCTGCTGTCAATCATATCCATTCACACTTGTCCGTTCTCAATAAGATTAACAGAAAATGCCTGACGCGTTGCTGACTTTGAACCGATAATATTTTGGTACCCTTCCTCAACCAAATAATCCTTCATTACATTCCATGCAAGTTCGTGGGTGAACTCAAAGCGTTGGATTGTCCCTTCCTTGATGATTTCAAGGGAGTCGGAGTCGTATGTTTCAACAGCTTCCTTGAGCAGGTTTAATGCTTTTTCATAGTTTGAGAAGCGTTGTTTCCAGCGGGTGTCTTGGGGCATGGGGGTGTCTTTATTGTTGTAATTTATTCAGGATTAAGCTCATACTTTTGCATGAAATATCGAAACGAATCACATTTCACAGCAGATTTAACAGAAAATTCTTTTAATATTTTAATACGAAAATCAATTTCACTTTCACCTGGTCTTTTAAAGAAATCTTTTCCAAGAGGTTTTCCTTCGTACCAATCCTGAATTGAATATCTTTCAGCAGTTTTATTAGTTATTCCCCAAGAATACCAATCTTCAATTTCTCTCACAACCAAACAAATATTTTGAATAGAAGGTAATGAATATATTTTCTTTAATTCTTCTCTGAGTTCGAGCTTGCAGGAAGTTTTGTGCTTGTCATGATCCGCGAGAAAAGTCCATAATCCTTTATTCTCAAATATTTTGACAACCGGATTTACCTTTGCTTTCGGAAGTTCTCTGTATGTCTGAATACTGACAATATCACTACTGTTTTTTCGTAGAAAAAGTGGTTTGAGTATTCTCTCAGCGAATAATTTATCCCAATCTCCTTCAACATAGATTAAAATTCTCATCTTAATCCTCGAAGAAATTATTAACGAGCAAATCATCCAATTGCATTTCTCCGGCAAGGAAACTCTTTATTTCTTCATCTTCCGTTACACGACGTATTTGCGTGAAATGGTCTTTATCACGCGAAACAAGCTGTACATGTTCGGGTTTCAAATGGCGGATAAGATCAGGGCTATGCGTAGTAACCACTACTTTTTTATTTCGGGAGGCATCCTCGAAAAGGGTAGCGAGTTTGTCCATAATCGCAGGGTGCACATAGCGTTCCGGCTCTTCGATAACCACTATTGAGTTTTCCTCAAAGAAGAGGGCAACGATTATTGCAATGACAGTTGCAGTTCCGTCGGAGAAGAACTCGGCTGGTAAGCGGTATTTATCGCTGTAGTTTTCGCGAATAATTGGTATAGCAAACCCATGACGAGGAACATCTATTTCAATATCGTTTATATAGGGGAGAACATATTGAACAAGATTGATAAAAGTGCGGCGTTTTTCTTCATCTAGTAATATATTTTGGAGGATAATGTTGATATTGCCGCCGTCTTCATCAAGTGTAGCATTTCCGATAGAGTTTACTGAAGATTTTATTAATTTGGGAATGAAATCGAAGAAACCTATTGATGAGTAAAACCCTTTAATGTCTTTTCCCCAATATCGTTCTAATTCTATTAAAGATTTTTTTTGAATCTTGACATCTAAATTTTTATGACGATTATTTTTATGACGATTATTATCAATCTGTGCATTAGGGAAAAACGAAATTCTTGATGCGGGAGATGTAGAATAATAAGGATACCCTATAACATCTTTTGTTATAATTATTTGTTCTCCATCCCAGTCATTAATAGTTGGTATTTCTCTCTGCTTTTGTTCTAAAACAGTATCGATAACAAATGTTTCAGTAGTAGAGAACTCACCAGTTTCCTTTCCTAAAATTATTGAGTGTACTATTCTAAAATATCTTCCAGTAAACCCATCATATTCAACAAAAATTCTTGGATTTACCATCTCAAATCTAACTTTTATTATAACCTTGTCATTAGATTTTATCTGGTCAGAAGGTAATTCAAGCATATTGAAGAGATTTTCTCTTCCACCTTGTTTCTGCACAGCCGTCTGAAACCCCTTATCTGCCAAATCCCTCAGAAACCTAAACACACTCACAATATTAGATTTCCCAGCAGCATTCTTCCCAACGAATACTGCAAGGTCTGGAATTTCAATAGTAGTATTTCCAATACTCTTGAAAAACTGCACTTGAATATTTTTCAAGATGAGATTGTTATTCATGATTGTTTCTTGAATGATTATATGAAGTTTTCTAACATAGTGTTTAGCTGTGTAATTTATTTAAATCAATATCATAACCTACAGTTTTAAGCTCTTTCGCAATTGCTAAACACCATCCTTCAGCTGAATCAAATTTAACATATAAAACTCCATCAATATCTGACGGTTTTTCTATCTCATCTGATTCGACTAATGCAACTACATTTGGACGACCTAGTTTTCCAACAAAGTAACCAAATTCAAAAACAACATTTTGTCTACCGCGGTTTTTAGCATCATTAGGGAATTTATCTTTTATGCATCCTTTATCGTCTGCTGATAAACATACAATAGAAAATCCAACATCGGAGTATTTTTCAATTTGCTCAATAATTGTTTGCCCACCTTTTGGCTGCTCATGGAGAATAATAGGAGTCAAATCAAACTTTTTTAGAAATTTATCTACTGATAATTTCATAGTGTCATTTCTTCCATGAACAATAAAAATTCTATTACTTAAAGCAATATTTCCTTTAGGTACTTTTGTTACTTTGATGTGACTTTGGGAATTATTTATAATTTCAATTGCGTTTTTTCTTGAAAAACGAGTTATTGCTGAATCTATAATTTGTTTAATTGTTATAACTGAATTATAATCAGATTCATCACGAATACCTTCTTTATCCTCATAATAGATTGACCAAATTTCTTTTTTATAATTAAAAGAAGGAAGCATATCTCCAAAGTAATCAGTTACTTCATTGACTAATTGAAAGTATATTTGGTTATCTAACGGATGCATAGAACCAAAAGTATTACCTCCAAAGCCATTAATAATATCTTGATACTTAGTGCTATATCCTGATAATATGGAAATTATCTCTACTAAATCGTCAGAAGTTTTTATCATCACATATTCCTCCGATACTGCCCACCCACCGAATACAACGCCCCCGACATCTGCCCCAGCGAACATACCTTCGCAGCTTCCATCAGCGCGGCAAAAATATTCTCATTCTGCACAGCCGTTGTCTTGAGCGTTTGCACCGACCCAGCAAGCAAATCCGCATTACGGCTTTGGAACGCACGGAGATTGGAAATCTGCTGCTGCTTCTCCTCATCGGTAGAGCGGATAACTTCCTTCGGCAGTATCGTCGGCGAACCCGTAGAACTGAGGAACGTATTCACCCCGATAATAGGATACTCGCCCGTATGCTTGAGCGTTTCGTAATAGAGCGACTCCTCCTGAATTTTATTCCGCTGGTACATCGTTTCCATCGCACCTAGAACCCCGCCGCGCTCCGCAATTCTATTGAATTCCGTAAGTACGGCTTCCTCCACCAAATCTGTCAATTCTTCGATAATAAACGAACCTTGCAGGGGATTCTCATTCTTCGCCAGACCAAGCTCACGGTTGATAATAAGTTGAATCGCCACCGCACGGCGTACCGATTCTTCGGTCGGCGTGGTAATGGCTTCGTCGTAGGCGTTGGTATGGAGCGAATTGCAATTATCGTAAATCGCATAGAGAGCTTGCAATGTTGTGCGGATGTCGTTGAAATCAATTTCCTGCGCATGAAGCGAGCGTCCCGACGTTTGAATATGATATTTGAGCATCTGTGAACGTTCGTTCCCGCCGTAACGGTGCTTGATAGCCCGCGCCCAAATCCGCCGTGCCACACGACCGATAACCGAATATTCGGGGTCTATCCCGTTCGAGAAAAAGAACGAGAGGTTCGGCGCAAAATCATCAATATTCATCCCGCGCGAAAGGTAATACTCCACATACGTAAACCCGTTGGAAAGCGTCAGCGCAAGCTGAGTAACCGGATTTGCTCCCGCTTCGGCGATATGATACCCCGAAATCGAAACCGAATAGAAATTCCGAACATTCTTTTCGATAAAATACTCCTGAATATCGCCCATCATACGGAGCGCAAATTCTGTCGAGAAAATACACGTATTTTGCGCCTGGTCTTCCTTCAAAATATCCGCCTGAACAGTACCGCGAACCGATTGCAAAGCGCGTTTCTTGCAGTCTGCATAGACGTCTTCGGGCAATACCTGGTCACCGGTCACACCGAGCAACATCAACCCCAAGCCGTTATTTCCCTGCGGCAGAACCTCATCCTTCACATTCACATTCTTATACACGGGTCGCGACTGCCCCTTAGCAGCGAATATCGCATCAATCTTTAGCTCCACCTCATCCTGCAATCCATGCTCACGTATATACTTCTCGCATTGCTGGTCAATCGCGGCATTCATAAAGAACGCGAGCAGCATCGGCGCAGGACCATTTATCGTCATCGAAACAGAGGTGGTCGGAGCGCACAAATCAAACCCCGAATAGAGCTTCTTTGCATCGTCGAGCGTAGCAATCGAAACACCCGAATTGCCCACTTTGCCGTAAATATCGGGACGTTCATCTGGGTCTTCGCCGTAGAGCGTAACGCTGTCGAACGCAGTGGAAAGGCGTGCTGCAGGCATACCTTTGCTGACGTAGTGAAAACGGCGGTTGGTGCGTTCGGGTCCGCCTTCACCGGCGAACATCCGCGTAGGGTCTTCGCCCTGACGCTTGAAAGGAAACACACCGGCGGTATAGGGAAACTCGCCCGGAAAATTCTCCTTCATCGTCCATTCTATAATATCACCCCAATCTTCATATTTCGGAACGGCAATTTTCGGAACTTGTGTATGCGAAAGCGACTCGGTAAAATTAGCTACCTTAATTTCCTTCCCGCGAACAAAATAGGAGAAGTTTTCGCTGCGATAATTGCTTTTCTTGGTTTCCCATTCCTCGATAATTGCTTTGGATTCGGGATGAAGTTGCTTTTCAAGTTTGGCAATTGCCTTGTGGAGCTCTTCGAGGGCATGGGAGAGATGTCCGTTTTTTGTTTCGGCTGTAGGGGCTGTAGTATTTTTCATGTTCGATGCAGTAAAAGTCAAAAAGATTGAATAACGGGGAACAAATTACAAAAATACTCAATTCTCAGTATGGTATAAAGTTTTTTGGATATTGACGGGGTGGATTGGGGGTATATGGGGAGTTTTTGGGGTCTGCCCTGCGGCTTTTGGGCTTTCGCTTGCGGTCACCCGTTGCCGTCCGAGCAACTTGATGGTGTTGGTATTATTCTTGGGGCGTTGCCCCAAGCTGTGGTGTTAAAGCCCTTTGGGCTTACCTATTCTGTGAGAATGTGTTTTTCTATACAATTTGCCAATTACTGACCGAAGGTCTGCCACACGTTGTCTTGGGGCATCGTCCCAAGACGGATGAAAAACCAAAAAAAACCATGCAGACTGAAGGTCTGCCACACCCTAGCTTGGGCACCGCCCCAAGACGGATTACCACATCCTTGTCTTGGGGCACAGCCCCAAGACAAGTTAAAGTTAATGCTCACGGATTTTAATTAAATCTCCGGTTTTAATATAATAAGCTAATACCTTTTCCTCTTCATATGTAGGTGCCCCAATCATTCCAGAACAATCAACTTCATAGGTAACTGTATTACTTTGTGGAAATCTCGTTATTTTATATTTAATTTCCTTATTAGTTTTAGCATCAGCTGTTTCTAGTAGAAATTCATTAGCCGCTGAGAAATTAACTCCTGGCTTCTTAAAAAGGTAATTATAAGCTCTAGCCCAAGCATCATCATTTTCAGACGCCGCTATGGTGAACCTAGTTTCTATACTTTTAATCAAGTCCTTATATTCTTTCTCGGTTATGTTAAATATATCTTCTCCGTTTATAAGATATTCTTTGTCATTATAATTAATAACATAATAATTACCAAAAGCAGACCCTCTGAAAAAATAACACGGTGACTTCAACGAATCACCTTTATTTGGAGAGATACCCTTTACTTCTTCACCGATTGATGCACTTCCATCATATGCATACAATTTAGCATCAGATTTTGTTACTGTTAATAAATCAGGTCTACGAATTCTTTGAGTAAGTAAACTGGCGCACGAAGTGAGAGAAAGTAAAAGGCAAGCTGCTATAAAAGTTTTCATTAATCTAATGACGAGTTATTGATAAATAGTTCAGATTCAAATTAATATTTTTGAATAGAACTTGTTATTATTAATTTACAATGTGTAAAATTACAAAAAACTGATTGTTAATCCAAAATGATAAATCGAAAAATTCTCGCGTTTCAAACATTGCCAGCAATTAAACAGTTTATTTATAAACTTCTTAGACTATAGTATGGTTACTGTAGTTTGTGACTTGTATCTCCGCTTTGGAGTGAGGTCTAGTGAACTAATTTACCGGTAGTTTAGAAAAAACACCCCCTCACTCACACTCAATCGCTGCATTCGGCTTCCTTGAATATCGTAGACGCGATTAATTCCATGAACATTAATTCGGTTGCTCATGTTGCCTAAAAATAAATTAAGCACTGTATCCGTTATTAAATCATTGAAATTATATGAACAAGACTGACTTACATCTCATGAAAAAATACCTATTCGCCCTGATGGCTGTCTTCACATCATGTGTTTACCGACAATCTGCGCAACTGACACCGGTTTCTGATATTGGTTTACAATCCGTTGTAGTGGGTGTTCCATCGAAATATACCGGGATGTTTCCGGCTGGAAAAACCCTCAAAATTCCCACTGCATACACCGTGTCTGTCTTCCATGCAGGTGGATTAAATAAACCCAGGTTTCTGGCATTTAGTCCTTCCGGTATTTTGCACGTGTCCGATATGGATGCAGGAAAAGTATTTGCTTTGCCGGATGTAGATAAGGACGGTATAGCAGATGCCAGAAAAGAAGTTGCTACGGGTTTTTCCGGGAATCATGATGTAAAATTTTTCAAAAATGCAATGTATGTAACGGAGCCAACCAGAATATGGAAATGTACAGATTTGAACAACGACGGTGTCTATGAAACTAAAACAATTTTCATTAGTAATCTCGGCAGTAATCAAACCAACGGACACACGACACGTACGGTGGTATTCGATTCAATAAATCAAAAGGTATATGTTTCTATCGGCTCTTCGTGCAATGTATGCAGGGAAAATACAAGAGCCATTATTGAAGAATACGATGAGAATGGAACTAATCGTAGAGTATTTGCAACCGGTGTGAGAAATGCAGTTGGTATGTCTATGCATCCGGTTACAAACCGATTATGGGCGAATAATAACGGAAGCGATCAACAAGGAAATGAAATACCTCCTGAATGGATTGATATTGTACGTGAAAATGGCTTTTACGGGCATCCTTTTGCACACAGTAGCGGAGAGTGGTTTAACTTTAACACAGGCGGCTATCAATCACTGTTACCGATTACTGCAATAGACTCAGCTAAAGTTGCAACGCTCGTACGCCCAGCTGCCTTAATTCGCGCTCACACAGCACCAATGGCATTGCAATTTCTGAATCCACAGTTTGGCACTACGATGCAATATGGATTTCTAACTGCGCTGAGAGGTTCATGGAACACTACCAGTCCAAATGATTTCCGTGGGTACAAGGTAATTTACGGTCACTTGTCGTCGGCGCAGGATACTACCGTAGATTATGTTTCAGATTTTTGCTCAGGTTTTATCACTGATACGATTAATCGCATTTATTGGGGCAGACCGGTCGGTATTGCCGTCGATAGTGATGGCAAGGTTTATGTAAGCTCAGATGAAGGCAATAAATTCATACTTGTATTAACACCTGATGAGAGTGTATCGGTAAAAGAAAAAAAAAGCCCAATAGATGATTTTGCAAAGGTATTTTTAAATTCTGCTAATAATCAAGTGACATTGTCGGTTATCTTAGACAAATCCACCAAGGTTAAAGCCATTCTCCACGACATATCAGGAAAGGTGATAAGAACGTTACTAGATCAAGAGCTCAATGCCGGAGAAAATGAACAAAAAATGGATGTTAATGATTTAACGACGGGAGCTTATTTCGTAAAAATCACAGCAGGACAAAACTCGGTTACGAAGAAAATAGTAGTGGTTAAATAATTAAGAATTGGGGTCTCTCACTCCCACTCAATCGTAGCAGGTGGCTTACTCGAAATATCATAACACACCCGATTAATCCCGCGCACTTCATTAATAATCCGGTTGCTCATTTTGGCGAGTACTGTATAGGGCATATGATACCAATCTGCGGTCATACCGTCGGTGCTGGTTACTGCTCGAAGTGCGCATACATTTTCGTATGTCCGTTCATCGCCCATTACTCCCACGCTCTGCACAGGCAGAAGTACTGCGAATGCCTGCCAAATATCGCTGTAGAGTCCGGCATTGCGGATTTCCTCAAGGTAAATATCATCTGCTTTGCGGAGGATATTTAGGCGTTCTTCGGTGATTTCACCCAAAACACGTATTGCAAGTCCCGGACCGGGGAACGGATGGCGTTCGATAAACCATTCCGGTATTCCCAGTAGCCGCCCTACATTCCGCACTTCATCCTTGAATAATTCACGGAACGGTTCGATGAGTGCAAGGTTCATGTGGTCGGGTAGTCCTCCCACATTATGATGGGATTTAATCGTTACAGACGGACCTTTCACACTCACCGATTCGATAACATCGGGATAGAGAGTCCCTTGAGCTAAAAACTTTGCGTCACCGAACTTCTTTGCTTCCACTTCAAACACATCAATAAACGTTTTCCCAATAATCTTGCGCTTTTGCTCGGGGTCACTTGCTTCCGATAGGCGTGTGAGGAAGAGGTCGCTTGCATCAACTACATCAATACTCATCGAAAAATGTTCACGGAACAGACGCTCGATAGTTGAGCTTTCATTCGAGCGCATCAAGCCCGAATCTACATGAATACAGTGGAGTTGGTCGCCGATAGCTTTGTGCAGCAGCACCGCAGCAACCGTAGAATCCACACCGCCGGAGAGCGCGCAAATCACTCCGCCAGTACCAACTTTCGCACGGATTTCCTCTAATTGAGATTCGATAAACGCAGTCGCACTCCAATCACCGATACATCCGCAAATATTCTTAACGAAATTGGATAATATCTTTTTCCCTTCTTCGGTATGATGGACTTCAGGGTGAAACTGCACTCCCCAAATTCTTCTCTCAAGATTGCGAATCGCGCAAATCGGTGCGTTTTCGGTATGGGCAATAATTTCAAAGCCGTCGGGGATCTTCGTAAGTGAATCGCCGTGACTCATCCATACAACCATCTCAGGGCTCACCCCGGCAAATAAATCTTCGTTATTATCAATTATCACATGAGCTCGACCAAATTCACGTTTCGGAGAATTCTTTACTTCACCACCATTCTGAAATGCTGTGAGTTGCAATCCGTAACATATTCCCAATAATGGAATGTTTTTCGAGAGGGCAAATTCAAAAACATTGAAAACCGGTTTTGGTGAACCCCCTGCGTACACACTTGCATGGCTGCCCGAAAGGATAATCCCTTTTGGGGCAAGTGCTGCCAGTTTTTCGGCGGAAATATTAAAGGGATGAATTTCTGCATAGACCCCGGATTCTCTGACCCGTCGGGCAATGAGTTGTGTTACCTGAGAACCGAAATCAAGAATGATAATACGTTCGGAATGAGTCATAATTATTAATTAGGATAGGGGGTTGGTTGTATTACAAGAAGCCGGAATACTCGATAATAGTATGATTAAAATAAGCATATTTTTCGAAACGATAACACTTGCGGGTATCAGTGCTTGCCCTCAAGTGAAAATTAATTGTAGTCAGTAATCACTAATACTAATCACCGGTTCGTTATATTATTTTTATAAATGACTGTCAGTCGTGAATTTAAAATTCACTTATTAGAAAACAGTGCATGATGTGTAGCTTTGCCTGAAAAGCCGTATTTTTGTACAAAAATTGAATGACAACGACAATCATATACCTATCCAAAAGGACGACAACTATGCAACAAAATTTTGAAGCCCTCAATACGCACAAAACTACACTGGAACAAGCAATCAACACCAATAAAACCCGTGAATTCTACGCTCATTGGCCTGAAGCTCCAAGCGGTAAAATCTATGGAGAAACCGCCAATGCCGACGGTCAAGCTGATTTCCAAGCTAAACTGAATAAACCATTCGAGGGGCTTCTCCAGAGCGGGGCAAGCGGCACTGTCGGGGAAGAATCATCACCATTTGGATTCGCTCTTGGAATTACATACCCTTTCTATAGCGTGGAAACGCTTGTTAATAATGCCGCTGCTGCTCAAGTTGAATGGCGCAAGCTTTCTGCTGAAACACGTGCCATGATTCTCATTGAGTGTTTGGAGCGTGCATCAAAACATTTCTTCGAGATTGGCTATGCTACTATGCACACAAGCGGACAAGGATTTGTAATGGCATTTCAAGCATCAGGACCTCATGCCTTCGACCGCGCTTTGGAAGCTGTGGCGATGGGAGTCAGTGCCCTTGAAAGTTTCAATTCGACAAGTGACTGGACAAAACCGATGGGCAAAATGTCGGTAACGCTTCGCAAAAAGTTTTTTGCTGTTCCTAAGGGAATTAACTGTACAATCGGCTGCTCTACATTCCCATTGTGGAATTCACTGCCCGGAATGTTTGCTTCGCTCATAACGGGAAATGCTACTATTGCAAAGACACATCCAAAGGTTACATTACCGATGGCAATTTTTGTAGCCGAATGCCAAAAAACGCTTGCGGATTTGGGCGTGAATCCACATATTATCCAGCTTGCTGCTGATTCTACCTCATCGCCAATTACATTCCAACTGGCGGAGCATCCGGCTATAAAACTCATTGACTATACAGGAAGTTCGGCAGTAGGAAGTAAACTCGAAACAATAGCAGCCACTAATCAAAAAACGATATTTACCGAAAAGGTAGGGGTGAATTGCGCTTTAATCGAAAGCGTCGAAAATCTCGATGCGGTTTTGGATAACCTTGCTTTTGGAATGACTCTCTATAGCGGGCAAATGTGTACTGCCCCGCAAAACTTTTTCATACCTCAAGAAGGCGTTTGGGAAAATGGTGTCCTAATTCCGCTTGATGAAGTTGCAACTCGTTTCGCTGCCAAGATTGACGCACTTGTTTTTAACGAAAAAATCGGACCCGGCACTCTAGGAGCACTTCAAAACGAAAACACACTTAAAAGAATTGAAACAGCCCGGGGCGTGGATGCAACTGTCCTCCGTTCGAGTGCATCGGTCGCACAACCGGGTTTTGAGCATTCTCGCACTGTTTCACCGCTTTTATTGCAAATAAAGCCATCCCAAACGGATATTTACGAAAGCGAATGGTTCGGACCAATCGGGTTTATTATTCCGGTTGATAATTTTGACGGGGCTGTAAAAATAATAGCTGAATCAGCGGCTAAACACGGCTCGCTTTCTACATCGGTCTATACTACAGATGAAACCAAACGTGCTGCAGCCGAAGAAGCAATCATTTATGCAGGTGCACCGGTAGCGTTCAATTTTACGGGTCCTATTTGGGTGAATCAATCGGCAGCATTTAGTGACTTTCACGGCACAGGTGCGAATCCGGCAGGAAGTGCGGCATTCGCAGATATGAGTTTTGTATGTAATAGATATAATGTGATTGGAAGTCGCGAGAAGGTGGGGTAGTAGTATGGAAGGAATTCTGCTTAATCCTACTTTATTAACAAGGAGTAGAGCAGAACTTAACAACCCTGAATTTCTAAAAGGGAACGAGAGGATTCATATCTATAATTATTGAGATTGACAGATAAAGTTACAAATTGGAATGGCTTGTTTTACTATTGAAGTTGTTTAAACTTAGTTTTTTTGTAGAATCAGATTTAAAATTTAGTAAC
>CAZGNO010000106.1:0-12797 GCA_964527785.1 uncultured Chitinophagaceae bacterium | reverse complement strand
CATTGGTTCAAATATAACTTACAAAAATATAAATTCTCTTAAGTTATCTTGAACCATATATAATAATTACAGAAGAAGATTAGAAGTTGTTGAGACAATTATAAATTGCAATACTGCTTTGCGATACGACGTTGCAGATGTGTACTTGCAAGGTAAGAAATTAAATTCAGATACAAAACATAGGTCATGGTACAAGTGGTTTGCAGCTGGAATAGCTGCAACAGTCATTGGTTTGGCATTAATATTATTTCTAGCAAGATTGTACACCTAGTAGAGTTTTGTCTGTTGTACGACCATTTTCTATTAAGATTCCGCTCCTAACGGAGCTTGCAGAAATGTAACTTATTTCTCTTCCACATCTTTGAGTTCCCTACGTCTTTGAGTTAAAAAACAATCCAAAGGGACACAAACATCATTGATTCTCCTACCCCACCCTCACCGAAAACTCCCCTCGCTCCTTCATCACGCCAATCGGCTTCACAAAATCAACCAGCCCATTTTCCAAAAACAAATTCTGCACTTCTTCTACTGCGTCCGGTTCTACTGATACAAGCAGACCTCCGCTTGTTTGCGGGTCGGCTAGTATTGCGCGCCTGTCATCGGTTATCGGGGCGATTTTATGTCCGTAGCTATTCCAATTACGATTTGTTCCACCGGGGATTGCCCCCTGTTCCCGATAATATTCCACGCCCGAAAGCATCGGGATTGCCTGATAGTCCAGTTCTGCACTTACATTACTGCCGTCGCACATTTCGCAGAGATGCCCTAGCAGCCCGAAACCTGTTACGTCCGTAAGCGCAGTCACACCGCTCACTGCTCCTAGCAACTCACCGATAGTATTGAGCTTCATCATTTGTTTGGCAGCAAGTCCTAGCTCCTGCTCGCGGAGAATACCCCGTTTTTCGGCAGTGGTAAGGATTCCCACCCCTAACGGTTTGGTCAGAAAAAGTACATTCCCAGCTTTTGCAGTGTTGTTTTGTTTCAAGTTCTTGATATTCACCAAACCGCTCACAGCCAGTCCGAAAATAGGTTCAGGACTGTCTATCGAATGTCCGCCGGCTAGAGGAATCCCAGCTTCAGCGCACACCGACCTGCTGCCTTCGATAACACGCCGTGCAATCTCCGGCGGAAGCTTATCTATTGTCCATCCCAAAATTGCAATTGCCATTACCGGTTTCCCGCCCATTGCATACACATCGCTGATAGCATTAGCCGAGGCAATGCGTCCGAACTCGTAAGGGTCGTCCACAATCGGCATAAAGAAGTCGGTGGTGCTGATAAGTGCAGTTCCATTTCCTAAATCGTAAACAGCTGCATCGTCACGGGAGTTGTTTCCCACCAAAAGCCGCTCATTATTCGGGAAGGTCTCGTTGGAATGAAGAATCGTATCAAGGATTTGCGGTGAAATCTTGCATCCGCATCCTGCCCCGTGACTGTATTGCGTTAGCCGAATAGGTGTTTCCATAGTATAATTTTCTAATTGTGTTGAATTGTAATTGTACTTGCAAAATCAACCAGAAGCCGCGCATTATCTGCCGCATTTCCACCGGAAATATTCAGATGAAACACAGTTTCGGGTGAACGCTTTGCAAGTCCGAATTGATAGGTCTTATCATAATAGTTCAAGAGAATTTCGAAGCACTCAGCGAAGCGTTCGTTATCCAGTTCTTCCAAAGCCATTTTTGTGTGAAGCCCGCCGAGGCGTTCACGGATTTTGAGAATGGAGTTTCGTAGTTCTGGAGTACCCTCACCGGCATAATCCTCTACCAAAGTGGCAATCCTCTGTTCAATAGGAACATCAAGCACAATTACCGGTGCAGAACGAATCTGTTTATAAAGATTTTCGGGAAGCATCGCCGTTCCTATTTTGCGACTTTCATCTTCTAGCCATACAGTGCTGTCGTCATACACAGCTCGGTATTCCATTGCAAGATTATTCTCAAACTGCTCCTGCGTCGGCTGTGAAGGCATCCCCAGCCCGCCGAACGCCGAACCTTTATGATTAGCGATTGCTTCGAGGTCTATAGTTTGCCCGCCCATTTTTCTTATTTCATTCAGAATGTGTGTTTTACCAGAACCTGTCCTGCCGCCAATAATTATGAGTTTCTTCGGAGTATCAAACGACCGCAGGGCATAGTTTCTGAATGCCTTGTAGCCGCCAACCAATGTATTGGCGGTAATCCCGTAGAAATTGAGCAGCCACCCCACTGCCGAACTTCTCATCCCGCCACGCCAACAATGCACCAGCACATCCCGTCCCGATGATTGCTCAAGGGCAGCTTCCACAAGTAGTTTCATTTTCGGACCAAAGAACTCGAAGCCGTGCATAATCGCCTTTTCACGGCTTTCCTGTTTGTAGGCAGTGCCTATAATTACACGCTCCTCATCTGAAAACAGCGCAAGATTCCGTGCCGAAGGAATATGTGCATGAGCAAATTCCGAGGGGGTGCGTACATCAAAAATCGGCTGTGATTTCGCAGCACGTAAAAAATCTTCAATTGAAAGTGACGGGGCAGTTATCATTGCGAGCTGTATTGTTCATTCCAAGCCAAAACTATCATTACTGCAAATTACGGATTTTTACCCGACAAATCCATTCCTCAAAATCAAAGTATATTTATCAGAAAAACAAGCCATAAAGCGATAGTTGCTTTGTGGTAAATTAAGGATTGCATAATTTGTGGTTGAAAAATACTGTTTATAGGATAATTCCGTCATCTGAATATCTTATAGTGACAGTTTAATTTCTCGTTTTAGCTACTAATTTCGGCTGATAATGATACAATTTCGGTTCCTCACTTTTCTTTTTATCCTTTTCATCTTCTTACCGTTTAGCGGATTTTCGCAAACCCGAATCCCTCTGTGGATAGGCGTTGGCGCGGGCTATGGAGTTTCATTTCACTCTACCGACGGGACACTCCAATGTTTGAACGATCCGGCTTGTCCTGTCTATAAATCAGGTACGGGCAGCGGCATTCTTTTTGGCGCATCGCTTGACTGGCGAATTTCACAGTCAATCGGCTTGCTTGTCCGCTCCAATTTTACCCCCACTACCGTCACAATGTCCACAACGGACAGCCGTACTTTTACAAAAGATGAAACGGGAGCAGTCGTCCCACTTGTCAGAACGCACAACCTGAATGCAAGTCTTTCATCATTGAATACCGATTTGCTGTTAAATTTCAGAACAGGTAATTTCCATTTTTTTGGTGGAGGGACATTCGGCTTATTGATTTCCCCGACGTGGAGTTCCACCTCGGAAATCCAATCCCCGTCGAATGTAACCTTCGGAAATAATCGCCGCGATACGATGTTCTTTCCAGAACAATCAATCGCAAATGCATCATCGTCATTACTGGGAATATCAGCCGGAGTCGGTTATGACATTCCCCTTTCTAAAAAAATCATTCTCGCACCCGAACTTTCAGGGACATTGCCTCTTGGATCACTCATTTCCACTTCGGACTGGAAACAAACCGTAGTTGCGTTAGGTGTGTCGGTACGGTTTGGAATGGGCGTAATCAAGCCAGAAGAGTTCCGCAAGAACCAGCACATTGATACGGTTACCGTTAAAAACCCAGCAATTGCAGGCAATCGCTTTTCGCTCGGTAAATCAATCACAAAAACAGACATACAAGAAACAGACGACCTGAACATCATCACCGAAACTACATCGCGTACCGATACTGCAATTATCGGCGCAGAACCGCCGCCTAAGCCCAATCCACCATCAGCTAAACTTACTATGCACGGCATATCTGCCTCAGGGGAGAGAACACCACTTGAAGCAGTTACAGTTCGAGGTAAATTCGTCACCGAAGGTTTCCCGATGTTGCCGTTTGTGTTTTTCGACGCAAAGTCATCCGAAATAAACGACCGTTACCGCCAGGTAACTTCAACCGAAGGGTTTTCTCCTGAAAAATTGACACCCAGCCCCCTAATTCAACATAAAGATATTCTGAATATCATCGGTTCGCGCATGGCTCAATATTCCGGTACAAAAATCACTCTGCACGGCACGGCAGACCCTACTACGGAAGATTCAGACTGCGACCTTGCCGAAGCCCGTGCAAACCGCATTAAAGAGTATTTGACAACTGTTTGGGGAATCGAAGAGAAACGCATCAAGATTACGAAATCGTCTCGAAAATGTGCACCGGAATCACCCACAACTTCACAAGCTGATGAGGGATACGAAGAAAACAGGCGTGTAGAAATTGATTCGGACGATGATGAAATCCTTGCACCGATGCTCCGTACACGTTATATAGAAATTACTGAGGTATCTCCACCTGCAATCGAAGTGGATGTAACGGGAAGTACAAGGCAAAACATAACATCGTGGAAAATTAACGGTGAATACAACCGTAAGAAGTTTCTCGGTGAAACCGGTTCGTCATCGGCTCGCAATGTGACACACAACTTCACCGATGAGGAATCACGCATAATGCAAAACGGTGAGCTGAGCCCGCTTGAAATAACATATTCCCTCACCGATGCAAATGGTCTTTCCGATGAACAGTCTATAGATGTACCCGTGACCAGAGATACTATCCGTCAGGCGGTCGAACGTTTATCGCTCATGCACTTTGAGGTGTTAAAGGATAAATTGAACAGAAGTGCGAAGGCGGCAATCAAAAAATTCGTAAAAGATTTAGATAGTGATGCTACTATCAGTGTGGTGGGCTATACCGATAATTTAGGCGAACAGGATTTGAATAACCGCCTTGCAAGCGGACGTGCCACAGCAGTTGCCGAGTATATCAAATCCATACAGCCATCGGCAACGATTATCCGCAATGAAGGCGTGGGGTCGTCCCGCTTCCCTCCCGGCATAAGCTCTCATTCGTTACCGGAAAGCAGATTTTTAAGCCGGACAGTACAGATTGAAATTTTACGTAATTGGCAAGACGAACACTAAACTTACGCAGCAAACCCTATGGAATTATCCTTTGAAAACAGAGTGGATTTAAGTCGGCTTCAATCAGCAGTGGAAGGAATCCGCACCGAAATACGTAAAATCGTTGTCGGGCAAAAGCCGATGGTGGATTTGCTCATTGCAGCAGTGCTCGCCGACGGTCATGTGCTTATCGAAGGTGTGCCGGGTATTGCCAAGACACTTACGGCAAAGTTACTCGCGCGTACTATTGACATCGGCTTTCAGCGTATCCAATTTACTCCCGACCTCATGCCGTCGGATGTGCTCGGTACATCGGTGTTCAATCCCAAATCAGTAGAATTTGATTTTAGACGCGGACCCATTTTCTCGCATCTGATATTAATTGATGAAATCAACCGCGCTCCCGCCAAAACACAAGCTGCACTTTTTGAAGTAATGGAAGAACGTCAGGTAACAATTGACGGGGCTACGTACGTCATGGATAAACCTTTCCTGGTGGTAGCTACTCAAAACCCCATAGATCAGGAAGGGACATACCGTTTGCCGGAAGCCCAGTTGGACAGGTTTTTGTTCAAAATTGAAGTGGAATACCCTACGCCCGATGAAGAGGTTATCATTCTGTCTGAATTTCACAACCGAAAGAATATTAATGATTTACAAGAAATCAACCCGGTACTTTCTGCAGCAGATATTGCTGAATTTCAAACCGCTGTACGCGAAATTAGAATTGATGAAAAGCTATTGGGGTACATCGCACAAATCGTCGGGCAAACACGCTCGCACAAAGGATTGTATTTAGGTGCTTCCCCGCGTGCTTCTATCGGGATAATGACTGCGGCAAAAGCATTTGCAGCAATGAACGGAAGGGATTTTGTAACACCGGAAGATATCAAAGATGTAGCACCGCATATTCTTCGACACCGGATATTACTCACACCCGAAAAAGAGATGGAAGGGATTTCTCCTGCTGATATTGTCCGTCAAATTATTGAGAAGATTGAAGTTCCCCGATGAATAAGGTTAATAACAACTTAACTCTTGAATAAATTGTCATTTACCCGCAATTTTCATTAAAAGTGGTTCAGTACATACGTATTCCAACTAAATTGTCTATATTTGCCTGAAGTACGGTACAAGAGAACTACAACATAATTACTATACTTTTAGTGATTGTAAACCCAATTTCCCGAAGGGTATGTTTATGTCAAAAACATCATTTCCCGGTATTCTGTCAATCCTGTTTCTTATTGGATTTACAACCGGCTATTCACAGGAATTGCAACCGAATGTATCCGTAAATATGGATATGTTGCCCGTAGAGCAGCGTATTGATATTCAAACAATGCAACAGGATGTAACTACGTATTTAGCCAATCAACGTTTCACAGGCAAGGATTGGCGCGCTCCGAGAATTCCGGTGGATATCTCCATTACTCTCACAGGACAAAGCGGGAAACGCTACTCAGCAATTCTAACCGTGATGTCGCGAAGACTGCTCGACGGTCCTGAACGAGCGAAATCAATACTGTTCAGAACATTGGACAAGCAGTGGCAATTCTCGTATGCTCCCAATTCGTCCATATCATTTCAATCGCTCAGATTCGATGAATTCTCTACGCTGATTGATTTTTATATGGCAATAGTAATCGGAATGGATATGGATACCTACGGAGAATTGGACGGTACTCAAATGTTCTCTCTCGCTAAAGACCTATGTAGGTTAGGTGCGTCGAACGGTGCTGCGGGCTATCAGAATGTAGCCGAACCGGGCGAGCCGTCAAGAATAGCACTTGCAACCGAACTGACAGATTTGCGATATGAGGAATTTCGCAAACTTGTATTTGCGTATCATGTAGATGCTATGGATTCGCTGTCGGTAAACCGTGCAAACGGATTGATGCAACTCGAAAACGTGATTTCACAAATGGCAGATTTCAAACGCAAAAAAGTAACAAGCCGCAGTATCCTCATGCAAGCATTTTTTGATGCCAAATATCAAGAACTCGCCGATCTCTTTCGCGGGTATGACAAAGATGCCATATTTAAGAATTTGATGTTTTTAGACGTGAGCAATACGACGGTGTACGAGCAATCGCGTGACGGAAAATAGGAAATCCGTTTTTGGGATTCTACAGATATTCTTACTTTTCTTACATGAAAAAGTAAAGGCGTTCATGTGAACGCCTTTTTATTTTTTGGAGTATTATATTGTTTATACTACCGTACTATGACAATTTGCCGTGTAGTCTGCCACAAATCAGTCTGAACGCTTAGGAAATATGTACCGCTAGCTAATTGTGAAATGTCGAACTCTCCCGCACTGTTACCTTTTGGTAAATTGACTTGCCGTTGTAAAAGTGCATTGCCTTTCAAGTCTGAAAGTTTAATTGTTGCATGAAGGTCATCACCCATATTTTTTATGGAATAATGGAGGGTGTTGCCTTCTACTTTTGTTTCCGAGAATATTCCGCCTACTGATAAGGGGATTGGGGCGGGTTCTTCTTCTAAGTTAGGTTTGAATGGAACCTCAATGAGGTAACAACACCGAATCGTATCTTTAACTGAACATTGTATAGTTCCTGTAGAGTCAAGTATCTCTATCTCGTATGCCCGGACAATTCCATAGGAGTTGGGTGCGGAAGAATTGGGACAACCTCCTAAGTTTTCTTCCCAAATTTGTTTTGGAGTATTGAGGTTTAATGCTGTGCCTTGTGGACTTAGAGTATAAAGAGTATCGCCGTTGCTGTCCTTTATTCGAACTCCAAATACTTTGCATTTGTCAGGTGAGCCTTTGTCACTGAGAACTACTCTGAAAGCGCAATCGTGTGAGGTCGTACCATATTTCCGTAGCTCAATATTCAGTTTGTCACAACAGTTAGCTGATTCGATACACCAAAGTTTTTGTTCGTCAACGGCATAGCAACCCACACCGGGAATAACTGAATCGGCACTAAACCATACATTGATTGATAGTGGAGTTGTAGCCACATCATGTGAATCAACACAAACCTTGAAAATTTTTGTTTTTGTAGCTGATGTACTATAACCATGAGGAAATCCCATAGCAGATGTATATTTATACCTATCGGAGATGTATGATTGTACCCAGGGAGAAATCGGAGTAAAGATACCGTTTGAGGGGTAAGTATGTACTGCCAGCGAAGCTGAAGTTGGCAGGAAATCACAACTTCCACTGTTCTCCACTGAATATTCCCAACAGCACCTTCCGCTGTCGCCTGCTACCGGCTCCGGTATAAGTTTAATAATACCAAACTGCCTTTGGGTCATGATGCAAGGACAATTGCAATACACGTATTCTGTTTTAGTACACACTACATTGCTGTCCTCATCAAGAAATTCAAATAACACGGTAGAAGAGGTCTCATTTTCATTCTTTTCGATGCAGAAGGAGACTTGCACTGTTTCGGTATCGGTAACAATATGTCCGAAGTTTTTGATAGCTGGAGAAGAGACGGGAGTACCGAGTTGTGAAACACGAACAGCGAAGAAATCACATGAAAAAGCAGTAGGGGTAATCGAAGCAATAAAGCAGCAATTATCTGGATTTGCTACTTCCAATAATGAATCCCGTTTAGACATTTGTACATTAATGCTGCTGCAATTACAAGCACCCGATTCTATCTCTTGGACTGATACGCTGTCAATAAAATGGTAAAATTCATATCCTGTTTGATTATCAGGGTCTGGTATATCTCCCTTTGGATACACTTGAATATCGCCAAGTGCTATTCTTTGGTCAAAACTTCCGATAATCATATATTCCAGTGTAGAATCCGAACAGGTAAATCTTGTTTGAAATGTTTGCCATTCGGCAGAATCTGCAAATGGCAAATTACGCACACTGACATAATTGTTCATATTAACTACTAGATTCAATTGACGGTTATACGGTGTACCTGTTTCCCAACCCTCTGTTGTATCGTAGGTAATGAAATTTGGGTTAGGTGCAAAGGCAACCCCAAGCTTACTTAAAAAATATTTGGCTTTCGCAGGGGTTCCACCGGACGTTTTGGCAAGAGGATTTACCAACTGTGGCAGTGCATACTTGAATCGTACACGGTAGTCTTTGCCCTGTTCGAGATGCTCTGATAACCTAACTGCAAGATATTCACGGTAATCAAATGTTCCTAATGGTGTCCCTGACGCACCATCGCTATTGCGTACAATATTTATCCCTGCATAAGCACTGTCATGCATACCTGCACCCCATAAATAACCGTTAATACTCCAATTTTGAGGAACCTTTACTCCTGCATCCGCTGTAAAACCTATAGGATTACCAGAGTTATAATGGTAATAGTCGGGGGTAGCTTGATTCCCTCTAAACCAATAATCTACATGATTCGGATCGGCAAGAGACGGGTATTTCGTTGTGCCGTTGAGACGCGTTACCCAATGTAATCCCAAAGGGTTAGTTCCGGTAGGTGTAGGAACAAGCTGCTTTAGTGAGAAACTTGGATTAGGCACTACGTTCGTTTGCGCAGACAGAATAGGTGCAAAAAGAGAAAGAACCAAAGCGGCAGAGAAAAGAGCATACTTCAACATAATAGACTCCTGATAATTATGAAAAAATAAAGAATAAAAAAGGGAGAATTAACGGCGAAATCAGTGAATAGGTGCAATACTTCCCCTTACCCCAGTGAAAGGGGAAAATGAAAACATAAACGAGGGGAAATTATTTATTACCTACTTTTTAATTATAAACGACCGAGTAATAACACCCGACGGTGTTATTAACCGACAGAAATAATTACCGTCACTAAAACTTGAAATATCAATTTGTTTGACTGTAGTATTTTTCTCGATGGGAATACTTTGAAGAATACGACCCCGTATATCAGTAATTTCTATGGTATTAGTATTTGACAAAAGAAATTGTACGGTTAATATCCCGTCGCTAGGATTAGGAAAAATCTGTATATCGTTTGTATATTCGGTATGGTCTGTTACAGAAGTGATTACTTTAGTTTTCGACGGCTCGCCTAAGGAATCAACCTTAAATAGCCATGCAGTATAGTTATCCTTACATAATGATTCGCAGCTAGGGTCCCAACTCCATCTGCCATAATCTCCTGCTATGACAATTCCGCCATCAGTATAATCTTGTATAATTGAATAAGGGTCTTCATAACATATTTCACTGCCATAATAGCTGCTGAATCGCAGAATTCCAGATGTATCTATATATGAAAGGCATATATCTTGAAAACAATCAGGAATTTCTTTATATTTAGGATACTTAACAGCAACAGTCGTATCGAAGGCGGAAGCCGCAATATACACTCCGCCGCTCCGGGCTTCGACGAGGTGTAATTCTCTGGCAGACCCGGCAGCTGCCGGAATTAACACTGACCACTCTTCCTTAAAATTCTTATCATATTTTGTAATAAGAGCATTTCGATACTCCTTGAATTTCCCGACAACAATACCCTCGTCTCGAGTTGGTATAATATCGTCATTATATAAATTGTTAAGAAGAGTGTCGGGGCTAAAATGAAATGCGTTGTCAGAAGATGCAAATGAGGAAAAATATTTTTTAGTCTTTGGATTATATATTGACCTTAAAAATAAAATTTTATTAGGAGTTATTTGAAACATGGGGCGATATGTTGTATAGCTGTTAGTATCAATAATGGTGTCTTTGGTAATAGTTTCGCCATCTTTTGAGATTCGCCAGATTCTTTGCATAATTCCTTTGGTTTCAGGATAATCATACGACATCCAAATAATAGTCGAATCAAAAAGTCGCATACCAGCATAGGACATATAATTTGCAGAATACTCTGTTGAATCAAGAACAATATTTTTTTTAACAGTAAGGTTTGAATCTAACAGCACCAAGCGTGTACGCGCTCCCATTAAACTTGGCTCTATGAGTTCAGTATTCAAGAAAACAAGGGTGTTACTTGTCCTGTCATAACTATAAAATACTCCGCTACTCCCCCCATAGAATGTTGATTTCCATTGTTTTTCAACTTTTCCTTCATTGTTTAATGCAACTATAAAAGGATGACCGTCTAAAGACCCAGTAAATGCAAAAGTACGGGTAGGAGAAATTTGATAAAGGAGTGCATATCCCGTAGGATCATCTTTGGTCATAGGTGTGTGCTTCACATCGTAAGTCTTTATTTGTGCTTGTGCAGAGGTCAAGATAACGATAGCTGACAGTGTGAGAATTAGAAGGATACGCATAGTACTCCTGAAATAATAGTTGGTCTAATTTGGATTTATACGAAATTACAAGATAAAGGCTTACGTCCATTACTCATTTATTACTCTATTTTAGAGTTTTTATTGAATGTAACGACAATTATACTGTTCTAATGGGACTAAAGTTCCTTTAGGGCATAAAAAAAGGGCAGTGCTACAATGCACACCCTAGCAAGGTACTTGGCTACCCAAAGGAGAATGTACAAAGAACACGCCCCAAGCGGGGCGTATCTTGTACTGTCATTCTCCTTTAAAACCGCCAAGTTTTTTGCTAGAACTTCAGTAAAATTACGCTAAACAATATTTATTATTTTTTTATTAATTATTTGTTCGTTCCTTTGAATTTTATACTTTTTTTTACAACTTACAATAACTCTTTTTTTTAACCAAACATTATTTTGAATTATTATTCTATCTTAACGCAGCTTAGACGGCAAGGGTGGCCGCAAACCGTCATTCGGAAATCATGCGCAGGGAATCAAAAAAGAAATATCATTCCACCACGAGCAATCGCGTGACGGAAAATAGGAAATTAACCTGAGAATGGTTTTTGCAAACTATTGATTTGGGGTTGGCGGAGGCGGCATATAGCCATCTCCTTTTATAATTCGATGTGTGTTCTCTTGCTGTCGGATTTCGGGAAGAATACCGTCAAGGTGCTCTACAAGAAATTTAAGCCGCTCATTTTCAGAACGCATTTCTAAAAGTTCTTGCTTTTGGAGAAGTGAAAGCCCCGATTTTTGAGCCATAAAAAATGAAGGGAATTCCATTGAAAGTGATTGAGGGCTAGTAAGCTGCTCTATTCTGTCGGGATATACCGCTTCAATTATTTGACTATATTTTTTCTTGCATTCCAGAAAAACATCAGTGTTCATTTCTTCTACAACATCCTCAAAAAACTCCACCGACCCGACAAAATACGAAGCACTGCTCTCACTCAAATTATGAAGGTGATATCGTTTTTCTCCTTGAGTAATTACGTCGAACCTTCCATCGGGATACCGCTGAGTAATTTTTACGACACTCGCCGAACAGCCCACCTCGAATAATTTCGAGGACTCCACAAGGTTAATCCCAAAGTTAACCTGCTTCTCAATCGCTATATTCATGAGACTGCGGTAACGCGGCTCAAAAATATGCAATGGAAGCAGTGCTCCCGGGAAAAGCACCAATCCAAGCGGAAAAAGACCAAGCGAGTTCACGATAAATTTTATTTGTTAGTGTACAAATCTGCTCAAAAATCACGAGAATCTGAAGATCACATTCACAAAAATACATCTAAAAATTTGGATACTCAGTGATTCCCACAATCATCGTCTCGTATTTTGAACTGCTTTTCTACTTTACGTACTGGGACAGAATAAAGCGTAATAGTCTAACTAATAATGTCATTCAGGGTTCATGACATCTCTTAAATCTGCACGTCATTCTGAGCGATAGCGAAGAATCTCCGTCTGATCGTCGGTCGAGCATGAGCAACGTTCTAACGGAGATTCTTCAGTCGAGGACTCCTTCAGAATGACAATTGCAACTATTTTATTTTCAATTCAATTACATTATTTTGCATTTGGCTCGACAGCTGCCATGAACTCAGATTGACAGGGCTATATACTGTAAATGACATCTCTTAAAATGGTAGTACAATTTAGTGTCCAGTCATGCTGAA
>CAZGNO010000105.1:0-12818 GCA_964527785.1 uncultured Chitinophagaceae bacterium | reverse complement strand
TCATTTACAGCGTAGTCGAAGTGTTCAATTACTTGCCAAATTATGGATATTTACCACAACAATTATTTTTGTCTCAGCACTTACTAAGACTGAATTAATTGAAAAATCAAAGTGCAGTCATTCTGAGGGATTCTTAGACCGAAGAATCCTCGCGAAACACTACACATTCAGGGCTTAAGCAGCACTCGGAGATTCTTTACTGACGTTCAGAATGATAGGGCATATAAAATTAAAAAAATCTGTCCTACTACTTAATTTGTAATAATTAAAGTTTAGAATATTTTAAGCGTAGACTGTTGCTTACAACCGATACTGAGCTTAGTGCCATAGCTGCTCCTGCAATCATCGGGTTAAGTAAAAATCCTGTAAAAGGATATAATAATCCGGCAGCAATGGGAATTGCAATTATATTATACACCGAAGCCCAAAACAAATTTTGCTTGATTGTACTAATGGTCTTTTTGGATAGCTTTAATCCGCCTATAATAGTACGCAAATCAGAGGAAATGAGTGTCATTTGTGCTGTGTCTATTGCAATATCCGAACCTTTACCCATTGCAATACTGAGGTCGGCTTGAACCAGTGCCTGACTGTCATTTATACCGTCACCGACCATTGCTACAATTTTACCTTGCCGTTGCAATTCTTTAATAAATTCTGCTTTTTCAGAAGGGAGCACTCCTGCTTTTACATTTTGTATTCCAGCTTGATGAGCAATTGCTGCTGCTGTTTGCACATTATCGCCGGTGAGCATATAGATTTCAATTCGTTCTTGATTGAGCATATTTATTGCTTCAACGGAGCTTGATTTGATTGTATCAGCAATTGCAACTATTGCCAGAACTTCATTGCAGTTAGAAAAAAATACCAATGACTTCGCATCTGATGCCCATTCACTGAACGTAGATTCCATATTATCGGAAAGTCGTATATTCTTTTCTCCGATAAAATCTCTGCTTCCCACATAATATTGCTCACCGTCTATCGTTGCTTCGACTCCCTTTCCGGTAATGCTTTGATAATCTTGAAAATGGATGGTTAGTTTACTACTTAGATATTCGGTGACTGCTTTTGCCAATGGGTGTTCTGATTGCTTTTCAATTGAATAAAAAATATGCTGTTCATGCTCGGAAATGTCTTGCTTCCAAACGCAGTTTGTTACTATCGGCTTACCTTCGGTGATTGTACCGGTCTTATCAAAAACAATTGCCGTGACAGTATGGGCAGTTTCCAAACTTTCCGCATCTTTGATAAGGATATGGTTTTCCGCTCCTTTGCCCACGCCTACCATTATAGCTGTTGGGGTAGCAAGACCAAGAGCGCATGGACAAGCAATAACCAAGACTGTAATTGCATTAAGAAGCCCAAGTGTAAAGCCGTTCTGACCACCCAAAACGAACCACAAAATAAAAGTAATAACAGCTATGCCTATGACGATAGGTACAAATATTCTCGAAATTCTATCAACCAAGCGTTGGACGGGTGCTTTGCTGCCTTGAGCCGATTGCACCATTTGTATAATTTGTCCGAGGAGTGTGTCACCGCCTACTTTACGGGCAATGAAACGAATAGTACCGTTTTGATTGATAGTCCCTGCAAAAACCTTTGCATCTTTTTCTTTTCGTACCGGTAATGGCTCGCCGCTTACCATACTCTCATCAACGAAGGTGCTGCCGCTAATTACTGTACCATCTACAGGAATTTTCTCACCCGGGTGAACAATTATTTGCTGACCGATTTGCACATCGGCAATAGGAATTTCATTCTCAAGTTCACCACTAAGAACCCAAACTGTTTTAGGTTGTAAACCGATTAGCTTTTTAAGTGCAGAAGATGTGTTTGATTTTGCCTTTTCTTCCAGTAATTTTCCAAGGGAAATAAAACAAATGACGACTGCTGCTGCCTCGAAATAAACATGAGAATGCAGTCCCCGGCTGTGCCAGTATTCAGGGTATAGTGTAGTAAACACACTGAATAAAAAAGCAATGCCGGTGCTGAGAGCAATCAATGTGTCCATACCTGCCTGAAGGTGCAGGGCTTGCTTCCACGCCACAATAAAATAAGATCTGCCAAACCAAAACAGAACCGGAACAGAAAGTATCATCATTATCCAGTTTGCATACGGCATATCCATGAACCACATACCTAAAACGACAATCGGCGCAGATAAAACTGATGACCAAAGTACTTGTGTCTTCAATTCGTTGTAATGATTTTTTTCAATCTCTTCTTTCTTCCGGCTGTTATTCGTTTCGTCAAGAATAATATCATAGCCAACGCTTTGTAATGCTTGCTTGATTTGAATCGGTGTAATTATATCGGGATAAAACTCCACCAATAAATCAGCGCTTGCAAAATTCACATTTGCCTTCACAACACCTTTTTGGGAAGCCGTGATGCTTTCTGCACTTGCTGCGCAGGAAGCACACGACATCCCAGTAACAATATATGTTTTCTTGAGTGATTGCATTATTTTTTGCGTTCGTAGCGGCAGCATTTACTGAGCTTTGAATATGTTTCGTCATGTGCAGTATGACCTGCATTATCATATCCTGCATCAGCGATTTTGCTTTGAATTTTATCAACAGATGTTTGAGTGGAATCATAAGTAACAGTAATCATTTTAGATGTTTTGTTCCATTCTGCTGTTACGATTCCTTTTTGATTGACTGCAGTTTCTATTGTTTTTTTGCACATTCCGCAATTGCCCCATACTTTGAAAGTATCGGTTTTAGCATTGGGTATGGATTGAGAATAGGAGGTATAGCTGCTGAATAAGCAGATACAAGCGAGTGCTGCAATGAAATATTTCATGAGAATTTTCCTTTGTGAAATTTGTAATATTAATTTGATTGTACGATGAAATGATTGCAAATATGTATGTTTCATTGATTATGATAATCAAACGCAAACAATTTTTGCAATTGTAGAGAATCTTTTTTTGTACCGAATTGAGGCAAATAGGGGACATTGAGTATGGATATAATATCCTACTCATGTAACCTGATACAATGGTATCAAATCAAAAAAGTGCAGAGGGAAATAAAGAGGGGGTTGCTTCTGGCTAGTGGAGGCGGAGCGTGCGAAAAAGTGGAAATTGAGGAATAATTGCTGGCTGAAAAGTAGTCTTTGTACACATCGGGTATCAATGAATAGCAGACAGAAGGTAAAAGATTCTGTAGTGCGGTGAGGTTTACCTGCTGATGAAGATCAACAGCTTGAATGGCAATTTGTTTGTTGGAACAGCAGTCGGATTGTTCTTCGTTGTCAGCTTCGCAGCAGCAGTCATCTTTAGCGATTGTATTAACTTCAAACGTTTCTAATTCTCCACCACAGAAATGCATACTTGCCGACATACCGATGGTTGTCAGCAAATAAAACATCAAAAAAGGAAGAATTACAATGCGTTTCATAGTTATGAGAAATCAAAGATTAATCCGGCGAAACAAACTCTTCCGCCGGAATGGTACGATTACTTACTTCTGGCTTTGGTTATGTTTCATTGCCTTTTGAATTGCAGCCAAAAATTCAGCTTTGGATTTCATTCCTGCAATTTTTTCAGAAACAGTTCCTTCGCTGGTAAGGATAAACGTCGAGGGTATAGCATTAATACCGCCGTATGCTTTTACTAGTTCATCGTTTGCTACTATAACAGTATAAGGCAGGTTTTTTGCACGCGCAAACTTACTGACAGTATTAATAGCATCTTGATCTCTATCTACCGAAACACCGAGAACGATAAATTCTGTGTTTGGCAGTTCTTTGCTAAGTTCTACTAAATCAGGAATTTCCTTACGACATGGAGCGCACCATGTTGCCCAGAAATTAAGCAAAATCACTTTGTTTTTACCAACTTCAGAAAGTGAAACTTGCTTGTCGCCTTCCATCCATGTAAAATCAGCTACTTTGTTGCTGACCGGCGCAACAACTGTTTTTACAGGATAAACTTTTGCGGGTGATTGTGCAATTACCGGAACGACCATTAGGGCTACTGCGGCTGTGCAGGTAAGCATGAGGCGGCGAATATTGCCTCTGAAATGCTGGAATATCATAACATTCTCCAAAAAAAATTGAAATTTCTGACGTACTCGGTTATCTAACGCTTACTTAATATGATGTTTGACGATTGATAGTAATTTTTCATTGTTTTTAGAGCAAAATTAATCTATTCTACTCCAAAAAGGCACCCGTTTGAACCACTCCACGGAACACTGTTGTAACGAACACCCATCATCGGACCTCTTCCTGTTCTTGCCAGTGACATTACAGGAAGCGGTTTTTGCCATTCTTCCAACCACAGCATCATAATCCGTAATTCCACTTTGTTCATACCGAAAGGAGTGTAGAGCGATTCTGAATAGGTAATGCGTTCCTGCAATACAAAATTATGACGGCTCTCTTTTGGGATTGCAATAATATCCTGTTCCATTGGATTGATTATCACACCCTTACCGGCAAAAGAGAAGAGGGGTTTCAATACATAATTGTTCAAATTACTGGGAACTCCGTCTAATGTATTCAGAAATATTGATTTGGGGACGCTCTTGTGATGTAAAAAAGGTAAAGAATATTTGCTAATTCTGAAATACCAATTCGGATGACCTGCCCATTCTACATCTAAATTATCGCTCCAACTGAAAGGTAATGAAACATTGTTATCTTCCAGTTCATCAATAATTGCTCGGTTGTATATTCTTTTTATTTGTTGCAACTTACCATGCCTTTGGTGGAAAAGGCGATTGCCTTCTTTGCGAACACTGCATATATCTGTTTCTTCAATCCCGATGAGCTTGTTCATACACAAAAAATCGGGTCGGGTTTTTTGCAAGTGCGGCTGATACTCAAGCAAGCAACATTCATCCGGCTCATAGTCTGCAAGCACTGCCTGCCGCATTAAATCAATATAATCTTTATCGGATAAATTACTGAACGTATGGTCAAAATCCCTGTCGAAATCATAAAAATTCTTGAGGTGTTTTGCCAAAACAAACTGGTAGCCGAATAAAGAGGGAAAACCTTGCAATTCTACAACCTTCGGTGTGAAATTACCGTTTTCATCCAGAGCTACTGCAAAATCAACGATAACGAACAATGGTTTCTTATTTTGATTGGCTACTGTGTGTTGCTCTGATAGGGAGCCGTTGGAAGCAAGTAAGTGTTCGGGCGACATACACTCTAGAGCAACTTCAACAGCCGCAGTTTCTAACTCACGTTTGAATGAATTAGAAACAAATACAGGCATTTCCGACACCCTGTATTCGATTTTCATTCCCACTGCATTGTCCAACTCCGACAGAAACCTCCGATACTTTTCATCAGAAAAATAGCGGTCTGCAAACTCACGTTGAAATTCCGGAAGCATAATGGACTATTGAAAAGGGAAAATAAATTCCGACAAAAATATGAATGTCAGTCTTTATACAATAGGAATTTTTCCCTTTGACTTGAAAAATCTGTAATTGCAACCGATGCAGCAGCCCTGACCTGTTCATCTGTCCCATAGTTCAGCAATGCCTCAACAAGCGCTTTGCTCGCTGTCACCTTTGAAAACATTTTACGTTGCGCTTCAGTGATTGACTGGGAAGTGAAGAGTTCAGGTCGTAATTTACGGAGCATTAGCATTATGTTTATCCCGGCTGTGTAGGGTTTGTAGGATTGTTTTTGTGCAAATGTTATGAATATGCCGTTACAGTCTTCCTGAGAGTATTTACCTGATGTTGCTCTGAATTTAGTAACCACACCGTCAATTCCGCCAGTATCCTTGAGAGCTACCAGCAGGGCAATGGATTCAAAGTTTTTGAAAGAAGGTAAACCTATGTATTGAAAGGGAAGTGTAGTGCCGATTCCTATACTTACTATGGAGAGCTCCCCTATAACTCCTGTTGTGGCTGCTGCACGTATTGCTTGTACCGTTGGGATATTAGGTGAAGTGGGTATCCAGTGTAAGCCGGTTTGCTCCCATATCATCGAACGTTCCCAGCCGGTCATGGGAATTACGTGGAGTGTTGCTTTGCGTCTTATTCCATTTTTATCTTTTGGTAACCATCCGCTTTCATTTGCCATTTGTGCAAGCTCTGCTACCGTAAGCCCATGAATGTACGGAACAGGAATAATGCTTACGAATGAAAGGAGGGCAGTATCAGCAACATTTCCGTCTATCATTTGCCCGCCCAGAGGGTTGGGGCGGTCTAAAATTAATATCGGTTTTCCGGTTTCAGCGCAAGCATCCATTACATTAATGAGCGTACTGATATAAGTGTACGAGCGAATACCGATGTCTTGAATATCAACAACAATTATATCTGCATTTTTGAGCATTGCCCATGTAGGACGGCGGTTTTTGCCATAGAGAGAATAGGCAGGGACTCCCCATAATGTATCATTACCGACCGACTCTCCGGCGGGAACAGTTGAGTAATACCCATGTTCAGGCATTAAAACCGAAGTCAGTGTACAGATTTTTTGTCGAGCAAAGACTTCAACAGTTGCCTCCAAATTGCTTGTACGTCCCGCTGAATTGGTAAGCAGGGCAACACGTTTTCCTTTCAGAACCTCAAATTGAGATTCGATAAGATTATCAATCCCGAGTTTAACAGGAGCAGCTTGCGCAAAAACAATTGATGCGCAAATTACTCCAACTAAAACATATATCCTGTTGAAAAATAATATAATCAAGTATCATTTCCTTCATTTGTTAATAGCCGTCGGCTGTGTCATCAGCCCGATTATCCGCACCTGCTTCTAAAGTCCCGTCTGGCATTACTAATATTGCATCTACCCTGCCAATAGGTTCACGTTCTTTGAGAGTATGTCCTTTTCGTTTCAAATCTGCTTCAATTTCTTTGCTAAAGCGCCTGTTTCGTATTTGATTTCGTCTGGAAGCCATTGATGATGAAACCTTTTTACCTCTACTGCCTGCTGCATTGACATATTTTCATCAATTACATTGGTTATTACCTGAAAAACAGACGTAATAATAGTTGAACCGCCGGGTGTTCCGACTACCATAAATACTTTGTTATCTTTTGTAATAATAGTTGGAGTCATAGAACTGAGCATTCGCTTTTGTGGGGCTATGGCATTTGCTTCTCCGCCGATGAGCCCGTAATAGTTCGGAACACCCGGCTTTATACTAAAATCATCCATTTCATTATTGAGCAGAAAACCTGCACCTTTCACCACAACTTTCGAGCCATAGCTGCCATTGAGTGTTGTGGTCACTGCAACTGCATTCCGCTCAGTGTCAATAATAGAAAAATGTGTGGTTTCTTCCTTCTCGGTAATTTCTCCGGCATTGATTGTAGAGCTTTTGGTAGCTTCCGGAGAGTAGTCATCCATTCTACGTGATAGGTATTTTTTATCCAGTAATGATTTTACAGGAATTTTCACAAAATCAGGGTCACCGAGATAAACAGCACGGTCGGCATATACACGTCGTTCCATTTCGACAAAACGGTGTTCACGCTCTGATATGTCGAGTCCACGAGTTGTAGGCAAATGAAGCTCATTCATAGTGAGTAACTGGAGTAAGGCAACACCACCGCTCGAAGGTGGCGGCATAGAGATTACCCCATACTCCTTATATGTTCCTGAGATTGGTTTACGCCATACTGAATGGTAATTTTCCAAATCCTGCCGGCTGATTATACCGCCCGAATGCTTCATTTGTTCAATGATTTTTGTTGCGATTTCTCCTGAATAAAAACCATCACGCCCCTTATCTCTGATTTGTTCGAGAGTGTGAGCCAAATCGGGTTGGCGGAGCGTGTCACCTTTGCGCCATGTTGATTGTAGAACAAGCGCACATTTATCACTGTTATATTTTGTAAAGTTATTGTATTCTTTCGTGAGTTCCTCGGCTTGATGTGATGTTAGAGGGAATCCGGTTTTTGCGAGGTTGATAGCTGGTTGAATAAGGGTCGCAAAAGGTAGTTTACCATACAGTTTATGAGCAGTTATCATTCCGTCTACGCTACCCGGAATTCCACTTGCAAGCCCTCCATAGAGTGATGTGTTCGCTCGTACTTCACCGTTTGAATCCAAATACATATTTCTGGATGCACTTCCAGGTGCTTTTTCACGAAAATCCAGAGTATTTGACTCGCCGTTTTTTAAACGGAGTACCATAAAACCGCCACCTCCAAGATTTCCGGCATTTGGATAGACGACTGCAAGAGCAAATTGTACTGCTATTGCAGCATCAATTGCGTTGCCTCCTGCCTTTAAGATTTGAACACCTACTTTAGATGCTAACGGATGAGCTGTAACAACCATTCCGTGTTTTGACTTTAGGGAGTGAGATGAGTCGTATTTGATTTTTGTCTCAAATATGTGCGAGAATGCAATCTGAACATTGCATATAGTAATAATGCAACAGGTTAGAAATTGATAGGGGGTCATTGAATAGTATAGCAGTAGTTTGAAAAGGAAATTTTGTTATAATTTTTAGAATTTTAAGACAATTATAAAATAGTATCATAACATGATTTCGTCACCCGTATTTTTTTTTCTATATTGCAGTTAAATTGCCGACACATTTACATAAAAATCAATGGCACAACAAAAAATCTTAATTGTTGAAGATGAGCCGATTGTTGCACAAGACCTCACACGAATCCTGACAAAATTAGGGTACGGTATTATTGGTCCTTGTAGTACTGCTTCCGAAGCAATTGCCCTTGTACTTGCTGAAAACCCGGATGCAGCACTTATTGACATCCATCTTTTTGGTGATAAAGACGGAGTGGATGCTGCGTTGACGATTAATGAACTAAATCCCTTGCCGGTCATTTTTATTACTGCATTTGCCGACAGCGAAACAATCAAAAGGGCTACACTCGCTTTTCCGTATGGATATCTTGTAAAGCCATTTGATGACCATCAAATACACATTGCACTTGAAATTGCCCTCCACAAATTTAAATTTGACAGTGAATTACGCAAGAATGAAGAGCGTTTCCGCAAACTCGTCAGTAATTCTTCCGATATAACTACAATTTTGAATACCTCCGGTGATTTTATGTATATCAGTGCTTCATGCGAGCATATCCTTGGATATACAAGTGAAGAACTTTTAGGGAAAAATATATTTGATTATATACATCTGGATGACTTACAGGCAAGTAAAGGTTTCTTTACTGAAGCATTAATTGCGAAACATTCAAAAGTAATTGCACCTCCGTATCGTTTTCGACACTCAACCGGAAAATGGATTTATCTTGAATCTATAGGTGCAAACCTTTCAGAAGATCATATTATTCAAGGGATTATCATTAATTCTCGTGATGTTACTGATCGCAGAAATTCAGAAGAAAAACTCAACAGTTACCTCGATCAGGTAATTTCTAGTAAGAACTTGCTTCAACAAACAACATCCGAACTTTTTGGAGTCAATCAAAAGCTCCTCAAAATTGAAGCCGAGTTACGCGAAGAAATCATGAGTAAGGATAAATTTTTCGCAATTATTTCTCATGACCTCCGCAGTCCTTTCGGCAATGTACTGAAACTTTCTGAATTTTTGATTAAAAATATTAACACGTTAAAAAATGATGATATTCACGAAATTGCGGGGGATATTCATGAATCAGGGAGAATGGTTTTTGAGCTTCTCGAAAACTTGCTCCAATGGGCAAAAATTGAATCGGGGAAAATGATTGCCAATCCTTCGATTATTCAATTCTCACAAACAGCAAAACATATAGAAGAACTATTTAAGGGGATTGCTGAGACAAAAAATGTAGTCTTGCAAGTTGATATTTCTGATAACTGTACGATTTTTGCAGATGCTAATATGCTTTTTTCTGCCGTTCAAAATTTGGTTTCTAATGCAATCAAATTTACTAATTCAGGAGGCAAGGTTATGATTTCATCTGAGTCCGGCAATGGAAAAACCATTATTAGAATTACAGATACAGGAATAGGAATGACAGCCGACGAACTCGCAAAGATTTTTCAGCGAGCATATCATTTCACTCAGGCAGGTACTGCAGGCGAACAGGGAGCAGGACTTGGACTTATTCTCAGTAAAGAACTGATAGAAAAAAATAACGGCTCAATTAGAGTTGAAAGTATTAAGTATAAAGGAACCACCTTTATTATAGAGCTTCCCAGTGCTCCACTTGAAAGTACTTAATATTATACCAAATTTTCGCTCATCATTCCTAAAATTTTATGTTCGAGATTGGACGTTTCTTTGCTGTAGCTCGAAAAGATATTAAGAGCGAGCTTCGTACCCGCTATGCAATTACAGCAATGTCATTATTCATCCTCACAACCATTGCAATGATTGTGTTTGCAACGGCAGGGGAAAAGTTTAATCCGGAATTGGCATCAGGAGTATTATGGATTATCATGTTTTTTACCGCAATGACCGGGCTAGCTAAATCTTTTGTGAGCGAGGAAGAACGAGGAACCGGTTTGATGCTCCAACTTTCCACAACACCTTTAGCAGTATATATCGGTAAATTATTATTCACAACGTGTCTATCACTACTTCTCAACGCTGCTGCTATAATTCTCTTTTTTCTTTTCACGGGGCTTGAAGTAAAAAACTGGTGGATTTTTAGTCTTGCCGAAATTCTAGGGAGTATTGGATTAGCATCAGCTACAACAATTATCTCTGCAATTATTTCAAAAGCCGGTACTAAGAACGCATTATTTCCTGTACTTGCATTTCCACTGTTGCTTCCATTGATTTTGGCAGGAGTGGAAACAACTATCATAGCATTTGTAGGAGCACCGTGGGTGGAAGCTCAAGGAAACATTATACTTATGATTTGCTATTCAGTTGTGGTAATTGCGTCGTCAACATTACTGTTTGAATTTGTATGGGTAGAATGAGCCGTAAAGGCAAACAGCCCGATTGTTGTATAATCGGGCTGTTTGCGTAAATAAACGGTTCAATTCTATTTATGAATACTTGAAAGTTCTTTTGTCCATCGAGCTGTACTTACTCCAGATGTAGTAAGTATATCTATTGCCTGACGAATTTTTACAGTTGCCTTTTCGGAATTTCCGGATTTATTTTCAATCAGCCCTATTTCGCCCATAATATTTCCTTCCTCTTCGCGGATATTTGTTTGACGAGCTAGCACTAATGCCTCCTCCAAATATTTGCGAGCATCGGTGAGATTTCCGTCCTGATTATAAAGCAAGCCAATTTTCTTATTCAATGACATTTCTGCTATTTTATCTCCCAATGACCGTTTCTCGTTTAATTGAGCAAGCATTTTTTGAATTTTGGGCAATTGAGTGTTTGAGCCATAACTTGCAGCAATCGAACCGTCCAATGAATCTTTTGTTGTAAGAGCAGGAATGTAATTTTGTTGTGAACCATTATCACTGACGATTTTTTGAACAGGTAAAGATGTACTTTGAGAAGCAAGTAATGAAATTGGCTGTTTACTTTGAACAATCGAGGGTTTCACTTCCGAATGCACTTTTGGCGCAGGTTGTTGATTCTGTATTGCAATATTTTCAGTTTGCTGAATTGGTGCAGTTTGCTCAATAATTACAATAGGTTCCGGAGGGTAGAGTTTGTTATATCCGAGATACCCAAGCGAAGCAATGGTCACTAAACCCGAACAAGCCATAATAAGCAGATTCCAATTGAATTTAGTGTCGAACAAGTACGGTGGAAGAATTGGAATTGGTTTTACGCTTCGTGAATCACGAACTTTATGTGCAATTTCATCTTCTACGCTTTGAAGAAATGCCGGAGTTGGAATATCATAACGATTTCCGGATTTGGCTAGCATTGATTCGATGCGCTGTAACTGCTCAAGTTCTCGGGCAAATTCAGGATGTGCGGCTGCTTCTGAATTTAGAATTTTGCGTTCTGAATCCGTGAGTGTACCGTCTAACATCTTGGCGAGTAGTTCATTGTTCATCATGATTGATACTCTTCTAAGTATGGAGATAAAATTTGCTGTAATTGTTGTTTTGCACGAAACACTCTGACTTTGGCTAAGGAAATTGAAATTGAAAGTGCTTCTGAAATTTGTTCATAAGAAAAGCCCTCATAATATCGTAATTCGAGTGCTTCGCGATAATCAGCCGATAATGTTGCAATTGCATTGTTTAGGGCGTCTTTCATCAAAATATCAACATCGGTTCGGTCGTTTTTATCCTCTATGACCTCGGAATAATCATCTAAACAAAGAATTGTACTCCGGGTAAACTGCAAATGTTTCGTTGCTTTTATGCTAAAATTACGAGCAATCGTAAAAAGCCACGCGACAAAACTTCCACCTAGAAAAGATTCTCTTTTTTCAAAAACCGCAGTCATAGTCATTTGGAATAAATCTTCCGCACTTTTACGTTCACCGGCTACTCTATAACAGTATGCATAAAGACGTTTGTCATAACGTTTGTAGAGAAATCTGAACGCAGCATCGTCATGCGATTTTATGAGTTCAAAAAGCTCCTCATCCGTGAGCAGAGAATATTGTATGAGTCCATTCATAGTAAAATTTGCTTATGGCAAGTGCAGTATCTACAATTACAAAAAGCAATCACCTCCAACTTAGTTACAAAGATAAAATGAAAATTGAAAATAATAGCAGAAAATTTATCCTACAAAAAAATAAGTGATTCATGAAGCAGATATTTGCTCAAGTTCACTAAATAATTTTGGATATCCGGGGTCTAGGCATTAAGTGCTGAGACAAAAATAATTGTTGCGGTAAATATCCATAATTTGGCATATAATTGAACACTTCGACTACGCTGTAAATGACATCTCTTAAAATGTTAGTACAATTTAGTGTCCAGTCATGCTGAACTTGATTCAGCATCTCCGTGTGTACGACGAAATAGCA
>CAZGNO010000104.1:0-12933 GCA_964527785.1 uncultured Chitinophagaceae bacterium | reverse complement strand
TATTTATATTTATTGAATATTATAAGAAAAAATCCCCTTAAGTTATCTTGAACCTTATATATTAATTTCCATGCTAGTGCTGCAAATACTAAGTCAATACCAAGTAAACATAATTTAGTAATAATATCATCAATCCTAAACTGTGATGTGAAACCAGCAAATGCTAATTGAAGAGCTACAAAGCTAAAGAAAATCTTAATGTCTAATTGGGACATTGTTTGCGAAAGTCGTGACTGATCTTCATGACGATATTTTACCGCCTCGAATTTGTTGTCCTTTAAAAAATCTTCAATTTGGCTGCCATTTTCAATCGGCAAAGTCTCAAATTCATCTTTTGAATAAAGCAAAATCTCTATTTCCTTACCGATATAGTTATTCGGTATGGCTAAATGGAGTAAATTATTTTGTGGTATTACAACTGTCTTTATCATTTTGTAATTATATAATTAATTGCGTTAAGCTTTATTGATGCAAATTTACGTAAACAAAAGATAGTAAAGGAAAAAATCTCTTACGTTAATAGTTATTGTTTGAAAATTAACGTATAATTTTAATCACTTAATTCAACAATGGATTCACCGGATTGAAGCACATTCAATGCTTTGGGTAGGGAAGTTGACAATATTTCTCTTAACCGCAGATTTGAAGTATTACCGCACGTGAGAAAAATGATTTTGGGAGGACTTCCATACAGTGAGAGTAGGTCAATAAAATCTGAATCCTTGGTCATTACTATCGAATTAGCTTTTCGTGCTGCGAAAAATATTTCGTGGTCTCCAGCATCTCTCAAATTTAAATCTCGGACTGCAATGGAATGAACAGGGAAATTTTCACAAATCCATGTTGCGATTGCAGGAGGCAATTGTGCATCTAGCCAAATGTTCATACACGAATAACAGGGTGGTTAATGTAATTTCTTGCGTACATAACTGCAGCTTTAATATCATCTAACACCAAATCGGGCATTTCTTTAAGTATGTTTTCCTGACTTAACCCTGAACTTAAAAGGTCGAGTATGTCAATTACTCGGATACGCATCCCTCTAATACAGGGCAGCCCACCACATTTGTTTTGATTAACCGTGATTCTATTTAGTATTTCATCCATAAATATATTCTACAAAAGCCACAAAAGATGATTTAGTTTATTTACTTTGCTTCGATGATATTTCGGTTCCTCTCCAAATAAAAACTCACAAAACTATCATCTCCCTATTTTCTCCAAGTAAGTATACTATTCGATTTCTTTGCTTTTTTAATGTCAATGAAATCAGATAGGATATATAATATGTATAACAACAAGAATGGACCCATTCCTATAAAATACTTTTCTATGTTATCCGATATAGTATTAGTATGAACCATGGGTATATACTTTTCTTTGTTTTGGAATTCAACTAAGGGTACAGTTGTTTCTCTATCTCCATTTACTTCCTTAAGGTGTATAGTGTTATCATTTTTACCTTCAGCATAAAAAATATATTCATTATTCGAAGTATTTACTACTCTATATTGAATTCTAAGTGGACCTGGAAAAAATAAATCAAATATTACAAAAGATATACACAAAATCAACAGTGCAAAAATTGTAATTAAGTAAATCCTTAGACTCCTTTTATTCTCGTTGATTTTATTTTCAGGTATTATATTTGTTCTATCAATTTTCTGGGTGTTAGCAATTCGATGGCTAATTATAAAGTAGCTAGCTATTTCATTATAACGTTTTGCATTGTTTTCAGCTTCAATAAGTGCTTCAAATTCAAAGAATTCATTTCTTCTAAAAAGACCCAAATTGAAATCGAGTACTTTATCTCCACTAATTGAAGACTCACATTTAAGATCATTACTAACCTTGGTGATTTTACATTTTAACCATCTGTAATTGTCAGGCAGTTCAATAGAAATATCTTTTTCTGCAATTGTACCATTTATATCTATTGTTCCAACATTAACAAAAGCACCTTGAAGATAAATAATGTTTTCCTTAATAGGCTCTGAGTTATGGAGTATAGAAATTTCTTCAAAATTTTTAGCAATTCTATTGAAAAGACTTAATGAATTTAAATGTACGAAAGAAATTTTTCCAGGGTATTTCTTTCTTCTAAACAAATCAATGCTCAAAAAACCAAAAACTAATGTAGCAATTGTTCCAATTATAGTTAATAATAATGATAGATCCATATTATTTTCCAAATTTTTTTTAAATAATTTTTGAACTATTTGTTTAATATTCCATGAAAAGAATATGAATAATCTGAAAATCACAATTAGGGTAAAGAGCAAAATATAAATTACAAGTCACATCCACACAAAATTTCTTTGTGATTATGATATGTATCATAATAGTGGCATGTTTCACTGTAGTAATCACTAATCGTAGTGTTTGATATTTCACTTGTTGGGATTACTCTAAATATTTTAATAATTTAACAGTTGAGTCCTTTCTGCAATAGACCTTCTCTGGATTCATTTAGAAAATAACGGTTATATTTATCGGCTTCCTCTCCAGTTAATAACCCCTTGAAACGGGCGACATTATTACTAGCGAGCTGAGGTGTTTCTTCTGCCAATTCGTCTTTTGAATAAAGCAAAATCTCTATTTCCTTACCGATATAGTTATTCGGTATGGCTAAATGGAGTAGATTGTTTTGCGGTATTACAACTGTCTTTATCATTTTGAGATTACATAATTATTACTTTGTATTTTATAAGATGCAAATTTACGTAAATAAAAGGTAGTAAAGGATACTCCAATTTCCCCCTCACAAACTCTCCATCCACTTCGGCATCGTATTCACCGGCTTCTCCAAAAACACCTCACCGTTTTCCTCAAAGACTTGATATGTTTTGAGTCGGGCATGGCTGCCTAGTGCTTTCCCGTTTTCGAGTGAGTATATCCACCCGTGCAGCGGACAGGTAACGGTCAGTTCTTCAATAAACCCTTCGCAAATAACTGCAGCGTGTTGGTGCGGGCATATATTCGACACCGCATAAAGCGCACCGTCAATACGAAAAATTGCCACCTGAAGCTCATCATCAAAGAAGATGTTTTTTGGCTTGCGCTCGTGGAGTTCAATGCTGCGGCAGGCGATTACGAACGTTTTGCCGCCTCGCTCTATTTCGGGAAATTCGATGCTCAAAGTGCAACCTTTTCGCCAAGAGCAAAACCCTTTTCAGTTCTAATGATTCGTCCCGCCGGAACGAACGCATCATGCTCAAAGCATACTATCCACTGCTCATCAGCAATGCTTGGCAATAGCCCCCGTTTTTCATCGATAGCAGTCAGCGGATAATTATCATATCCCATCACAAACGGAACGGGGATATGCGCTGAAGTTGGGAATACATCGGCAGGGAAGATAAGAGTAGTCTCTCCATCCAAAATCTTAACCATCTGGAGTGCTTTTGTATGCCCATGAAATTGCTGAACGGAAATACCCTTGAAAATCTCACCGTCACCATCCAAAATTTCCATCATTCCCGCAGAAATAATCGGCTCCCAGTTTTCCTTAAAAAAAGAGGCGCGGTCTTTTTCTGTCGGGTTTCTAGCCCATGCAAGGTGGTCTTTTTGAACATAATATTTTGCTTTGGAAAAGGTTGGTATTGCCTCGCCGTTTTCAAAATGAGTTGCACCTCCTGCGTGGTCGAAATGGAGGTGGGTGAGAATTACATCGGTCACATCTTCCGGTTTGACTCCATGCGCCGCCAGCGAACCCAACAGCGTATTATGAGAATAATCAATTTTGTAAATGCTTTGTAATTTTTCAGACAACTTCGTTCCACATCCTGTATCTACTAGAATAGTACGTCCATCAGGTGAAGTAATCAAAAGACATCGAGCGGACATAGGGATTCTGTTCTGTTCGTCACCGGGGTTATACACTTTTGACCATAGATTTTTCGGTACTACGCCAAACATTGCGCCGCCATCCAAACCGAAATCACCCGTTTCAATTGTCCTGATTGTGTAATTTCCTATAGTCATGGTTGATGTTCCTTTTGTTGATTTTAGAGGAGAATTTATCGCTCATATAATGTTTCTCGTATTAGACCTTGAAGGTTTATGAAAACCTTCAAGGTCTGTTTACCATTTGAATACGTAAATCATTTACCCGCGCTGCGTAAGCACTACCCCCACAATTGCAATAACCCCACCCACGATAAACAAAGCCGACGGCTGCGTCCCAAGGAAAATAAATGCAAGTACCGTTGTAAATATCGGCTGTAAATTATTAAAAACAGCTACTTTGCTCGCATCACCTTTTGTGAGGGCATAATACCATAATGCGTAGCCCGCGCCGGATGTAATCACACCCAAATAGAACAATTGGAACCAATTGAAGGAAGTAACCATTCCAAGGTTGAACTCCACAGGGAGCATCGAAAAAAATGGAATGTAGAGAAAAAGTCCCGCCATCATACTAAGTGCAGTGGATTGAATTGCACCGTATTTCTGGGCATATTTCTTACCGAGAATAGTATAGACCGCCCAAGAACAGCTCGCTCCCAGTACCATAATATTCCCCCAAAAATGCTTCGAGTTCAGTTCCAAGCCGCGTTCCAACAGTACAAGGACTGTTCCGATTATGGCTATAATAATTCCTACGGTTTTCCACAGTGTAATTTTTTCACCGTAAAATGTAGATGCAATAATAAGCACAAACGCAGGCGTTAGAGCGTATGCAAGTGCTGCATTCGGTGCTGTAGTATAGCTTACTCCCCAAATAAACATCAATTGATTAATCGGAATATTTATCATTCCCAGCACCAAAAAACCGAGAATATCCCTCGATTCAAAGTGTTTTAGCTTGTTCCGTTGAAAAAGCATCCACAACCCATACGCCAAGCAGGAAAAACAACCTCGCAATAACACTACCATTGCCGGATGAAGGGTAGCCGTTATACTTTTAGCGAATAAGTGTGTACTTGAGGCAATCAATTGTTGCAGGAATAGAATAGGATACAACTATCGCCTGCCTCTTTCTGCTTTTTCGAGCTTCATTTTCATTGTAATTTTTTCGTCCCCACGCAGAACTGTTACTGATAAAGTTTGACCGACACTACCGTCGGAAATAATAACTTGCAAATCGTCGCTTCTGTTTATTTTTGTTCCGTCCACCTCCAGAATAATATCACCCGGTTCGATTCCTGCACGTTCGGCGGCGGAATTACGGGTGATTTGCACAACCACTACGCCCTCTTTTTTCTCCAGACGATAAGAGCGCGCCATTTGCTCGTCAATTTCCTGTACTAATAATCCGGGGATAAACTCTCTGTCCACTTTCCCACCTGACTTAATTAAATCAACCGTTTTCATAACCCTGTTGATGGGAATTGAAAACCCTATGCCGATACTACCCGCGCCGCGACCTGTTTGTGCAGTAGAAAATATTACGGTATTCATCCCGATAACTTCCCCGTTGGAATTCACAAGGGGACCGCCGGAATTACCCGAACTGATTGCCGCATCTGTTTGAATCATATTACGGTACACGCGTCCTTCCTGCGGGAAACTGACGCCGGTGTTGCTAACTACACCGACTGTTACCGTCGGTTTAGCATTAATGTCAAACAGCCCGAACGGATTGCCGAAAGCAATTGACCATTCGCCGATGATAACGTCGTCGGAATTTGCAAATTTGAGATAAGGGAGATTTTTACCCTTGATTTTGAGGAGGGCAACATCTGCTACTTTATCAGTACCGATAATCTCAGCATCGTATTTTTCACCGCTTGTCATTGTCACTACTATTTTCTTTGCTGAACCCGCAACGTGGTCGTTCGTGAGGATATAACCGTCGGATGAAATCAAAAAACCTGTTCCTAAGCCGTGAATTTCCTGATTATACATTCTTCGCGGGAAATTCTGAAAGAACTGCTGAAAAAAAGGATCATTGAACATCCCGCCAAAAGGGTCGGAGGAAATCTGCTGAACTTCCGTAACACTAATCCCTACAACAGCCGGACTGCATTTTTTGACAGCTTCAGTAATGGCATTTTGCCTGGATGAGGTTATATCTGCATTTGGGTCGGGGCTGGAGACTAATTTTGATTCCGGCACTACATAATCAAGTTTGTCAGTAATTGGTTCTTTGTGAGATGTACGGTTACACCCGAACATCGGGAACGATTGCAAGAGAGCGATAGTCGCCACAAGAAGACGAATCTTCATAATTGTATTTCCTGATAAGAGTTTATGATGAATTAACGTTAGATAGTATTTATGCTACATCAAAGTATCCTTTTTCGCCTGCGTATTGACGCAAAAATTCAATTCTTGTTTGCTCATGTTCCGGTTTTCTGAGATGCGGGTCGAAATCAATAAGGGCAAACGCCTCCCGTTTCGCAAGTTCGATTACTTCCAAATCGCGTAATAAGTCCGTAAATTCAAAATCAGGCAAGCCAGATTGCCGTGTACCCATTACGTCGCCCGGTCCACGCAGTTTCATATCCACCTCGGCTATTTTGAAACCGTCGGTTGTTTCTTCCATTGTTTTAAGGCGGATAATGGATGCTTTTCGCTCGCTTGCTTCCTGCTCTTTTTTGCCAAGGAGAAACCTAAAGTGGTCTTTTGTTGCCAAAAAACAGTACGATTGCTCACCACCACGTCCCACCCGTCCTCGCAATTGATGAAGCTGTGACAGCCCGAACCGTTCCGCATTTTCGATAAGCATTACCGTTGCGTTCGGTACATCAATACCTACTTCCACTACGGTAGTTGCCACCAAGATATGAAATTCCTTGTTCTTGAATGCTTTCATTGCGTCATCTTTTTCGTACCAGAACATTTGCCCGTGCAGAAGCCCTAATTTAAATTCAGGGAATACTTCACGCTGCAAATGCTCACAATGTTCGACTGCCGACTTTAGTTCTATTTTGTCTGATTTCTCTACCAGAGGATACACAATATATGCTTGCCGTCCCCGCCGAATTTCGGAGCGGATAAACTCCATCGTTTCATCGAGTCGGCTTTCAAAAACCACTTGGGTCTTAATCGGTTTTCTGCCTACCGGCATTTGGTCAATTACAGAAACATCCAGGTCGCCATAGACGGTCATCGAGAGGGTGCGGGGTATGGGGGTGGCACTCATTACCAATATATGTGGAGAAATAGGCATGGCTGCTGTTGCATCCGGGGCGTGGGAACGAATCCCCAGTTCGCGTAATTTTGCACGTTGCATCACACCGAAGCGGTGCTGCTCATCTACTACGATAAGCCCTACTTTATGATAATCCACAGTTCGAGATGCATCAGTGGCATTACCACTGAAAAGCGCGTGCGTACCGATAATAATATGCGCTTTTCCTGTAGCTATTTTCTCCTTGACTTCTCGCCGCATTTTTGCTTTCTGTCCGCCAATGAGTTGTACGATTTCAATCCCCGAACCGTCAAGGAAATTTTTGAGAGTGTGGTAATGCTGCTCAGCGAGAATTTCAGTGGGAGCCATCAGTAATGTTTGATAACCGCCGTCTATCGCCATTAGCATTGCAAAGAGAGCTACCAGCGTTTTGCCCGAACCGACATCACCTTGCAGCAACCTGTTCATGGGCTTACCGCTTTGGAAATCAGTCGCAATTTCCCAAATAACACGCTTCTGGGCATTAGTCAGCTCGAACGGCAGAGAATCGAGGAGTGTGCGGGCTTTTGTACTTTTGGGGTCAATAATTACCCCGCGCTCCATAACTTTCACACCGCGCTTGCGGAGAGCGAGCATCATTTCAAAAAAGAAGAGTTCCTCGAATTTCATCCTGAAACGCGCACGTTCCACCGATGCGGTCGAATCAGGAAAGTGAAGCAATCGAACCGCTTCGGACATCTTCGGAAGTTCAAGTCTTTTCAAAATAGGGGAGGGTAGTGTTTCCCGGAGTTTTGGGATTTCTTGTTCAATCACTTCTTCAACAATCGAACGTATCTGGCGCATCGAAAGGTGAACATTTTTCATCGCTTGCGTTATTCTGTACTTCGGAATTATCTTTCCTTCTTTGTAGAGTTCCTCGTCTTCTTCGTCTATCCGCAGCACTTCGGGATGATGAAACGAAACTTTCCGAAATTTTTCCTCATATTCCGGCATTCCGCTTACAACTACCAGCATACCTTCCCTGAACGCCACTCTGAAATAATGAATCATTTGGAAAAAAACCATATCAGCCGAGCCGCCGGATTCGTCACTAAGTGTGATAATCATCATCGAACGGTTCCCGCCGCCAAATGAGCTTTCACGAATTTTACGGATACGGGCTACGACGGTAATTTCATTTTTTACGGTGAATTCCGCTGATGATTTCGCAGAATCAGTATTGAAAAGGGTGTCTTTGCGGAGTGTTTGGGCGAGTTCGGCGAGTGATACTACCGTATTGCGATCAATATACGAACGGGGGAAGAAGCGGAGCATATCGGCTGCGGTCAGCAGTCCGGCAGAAGCCAGTGCTTCCGCCCGTTTCGGACCTACTCCTTTTATATATTGAAGCGCAAGAGGTTTGTTATCCTTCATACGTTGCCATAATTTCCACTATTGTTTTTTTGACTACAAGAGACTTTCCGGATTTTCAAATATTTTGCCGCTAACATAGTTTAACATTCTGCGATAGCATTCCTGATAAAGCCGTTATTTGCGTCCAGACGTTTTCGGGCTGTCTCGGCGTCCACATTCCCAAGTATCATTACAAGTGCAATTTTCACATTCCCGCCTGATGTTTGCAGCACCGTTTCGGCAGTCGGATAGTCAATTCCTGTGAGGGTTATGAGAATAGATTTGGCACGTTCGCGGAGTTTGGCATTGGTAAGCTGAACATCAACCATCACATTACCGAGAGTTTTGCCCATTCTGACCATCGAGGCGGTCGTGAGCATATTCAGAACTAATTTTTGAGCAGTGCCGGACTTCATACGGGTAGAGCCGGTGATAACTTCCGCACCGACATTAGGGCATATCATTGAATTGGCAGTAATTCCAAGACGGAGTATGTTTTCCCGCGAATTCGTAGAGATAAAAATAGTATAGCATCCGCGTTTGTTTGCCTCTGCAATTGCACCGCGAACGAAAGGGGTGCGCCCGGATGCTGCAATACCGCACACAATATCTTTTGATGTGAGGTTGCGTTTCCTGATTTCTTCGGCACCGTTTTCGTCGGAGTCTTCTGCGCCTTCCTGTGCGGCAAAAATAGCAGCAGCACCGCCTGCAATAATCCCCTGAACCATATCCGGTGAAACCCCGAAGGTGGGCGGGCATTCTGAAGCATCTACAATTCCAAGCCGTCCGCTTGTCCCAGCCCCAATGTAATACAATTGTCCCCCGCGTTGAAAGCGTTCTACGATTCCATCCACAGCTTCGGTAATGAACGGAATTTCATTACGGACAGCCCTTGCAATCTTCGCGTCTTCGTTATTGATACATTCCAAAATTTCACGGGTGGAAAACGTATCAATGAGGGCGGAATCAGGATTGTTCTGCTCAGATGGAAGCGAGGTTATTTCATCAAATAGGGACATTGGGATTCAATGGAAAATTGCATTAACAATAGAATGTCCACCGACAATTTTGTGGTTTCAGCAAGCGCAGAAATCCCCCTTAATCCCCCTTTAACAAGGGGGAGGCAAGATAAGTCATTTGAAAGAAAAGACCTACGTCATCCCCTTGTTAAAGGAGAACGAGGGGATTTGTATATGCTTCCACACAAAAATTGCCAAAGAACCAAATAGAATACACAGATGCAAAAATACACTTTCTTTTTCGGAAAACAGCAGCAGAAATACCGGCGTTGTACTGTGACGAAACCTATATTTAAATGGATACGTAAGAAGTCATTAGCCCTAAAACACATGGAAATTTCGTAATTTGTATGTGTATTATCTAACGATTATGGAGAAACACTATGGCTAAGTCAACTGTTGAAGCAAAAATACAAAAAGCAATGCTTACGCTCGGTATCGCCAATTTTATGGCGGGAATTGCATTTCTGGCAGGTTATTTTATTGCAAATGAATGGATGTTTCTGGTTGCAGCAGGAGCAATGTTTGTGGCATTTACAGGGATTATATTCTTCTCAAAAAAGATGAAGAAGAAGTTCGCGGCAATGGAACAGCCCTGATAGGCATTCACTTGAAAATTAAACTTTATTACTAGAAAAAGAAAGAAAATTATGGCTCGTATTCTGATTACAGGCGGTGCGGGGTTTTTGGGTTCGCATTTGTGCGACAGGTTTATTGCTGAGGGATTAAATGTTATTTGTATGGATAATTTTATCACCGGTTCACCGGATAATATTGCCCATTTAATTGGTCATCCTCGATTTGATTTTATCCAGCATGACGTTACGAACTATACGTATGTAGCCGGTGAAGTACATTACATTCTTCATTTTGCTTCACCCGCTTCACCGATTGATTATCTTAAATTTCCGATTCAGACACTCAAGGTAGGTTCGCTTGGTACACACAAAGCACTTGGGCTTGCCAAAGCAAAGGGTGCGAGATTTTTGATAGCCAGTACGAGTGAAGTGTATGGCGACCCGCTTATCCACCCGCAACCTGAGGATTATTGGGGTAATGTAAATCCTGTCGGGTGGCGTGGCGTCTATGACGAAGCGAAACGTTTTGCCGAGGCGATGACAATGGCATATCACCGCTATCACGGGGTGGATACGCGCATTGTTCGTATTTTCAATACCTACGGTCCGCGTATGCGTATCGAAGACGGTCGTGCAATTCCGGCATTTATGGGGCAGGCACTTCGTAATGAACCCGTGCCCGTTTTTGGTGACGGCAGCCAAACACGTTCGGTATGTTATGTGGATGATTTGATCGAGGGGATTTACCGCCTGCTGATGTCGAACGAAAACGACCCTGTGAATGTAGGCAATCCCGATGAAATCACAATGCTTGATTTGGCTAAGGAAATTATCGAAATCACCGGCTCGAAAAGTGAAATAGTGTTTAAGGATTTACCGGCAGACGACCCGAAGGTACGCCAACCGGATATAACCCGCGCTACAGAAATTCTCGGTTGGCAGCCGAAGGTGCAACGCCGTGAAGGGCTGCTTAAGACGCTTGAATATTTTAGGGCGAAGGTTAAGTAAGTAAGTGGAGTGACAATATAAGCGTATCAATGAAATAGTGGAATTCATAAGGCGACTTCGTATGAATAATTGCCGTAAAGTAATACAAAAACAGTTCGTAATAGCAAACTGAGATTCTTCTCTTCCTTCAAAATGACAAGTTTTCCGATATTGCAATTTATTTTACCCATTACATAATTTAAGGCACCAATAATTGCGCTGCTATTGTTGCTTGTAACTCAATATTTACATGAATTGATTAAAAAAATGCAAGACAATTCAAGCCCTGCAGAAACGATTAAAAATTGGGTAACCTTATATTCCGATGGTATGTATTCATGGGCATATCATAAAACATCCAGGAAGGAAGTTGCAGAAGATTTAGTACAGGAATCTTTTTTGGCAGCAGTTCAGTCAATTGAAAAGTTTGAGGGTAAGAGCAATCCAAAGACGTGGCTGTTTTCAATTCTCAACAATAAAATAAACGATTACCATCGAAGAAATTTCAAAGACCTGACAATCAATGATAGTATCGGTATTGACCTCTATTTTGATAATGATGAACATTGGAAATCTGAACAATTGCCCCATTCTTGGACTGACCACTCAGAACATCTTCTAGACAACTTAGAATTTAAGCAAACCCTGGAAAGTTGTATGGAAAAGCTACCTGAAAATTGGTTTTCAGCTGTTCAGTTAAGATATATTGAAGAAAAAAATGGAGTGCTCATCTGTCAGGAATTGGATATTTCACTTACTAATTTTTGGCAAATGCTTCATCGAGCCAAATTACAATTGAGAAAATGTCTGGAAATAAATTGGTTTAAAGGGTAAAACAATGAAAAAATTGATGAAACTAATTATGCTTTCTTGTAAAAATGCAAGTGAGTTAATAGCTAAAAAATCAGTAGTTAATCTATCATTGAAAGAGACAATACAACTTCACATCCACACTTCAATGTGTGATGTATGTAAGATATATCAAAAACAAAGTAAAATTGTAGACGAACTTCTTTTTAAGTATATTCATACTGCTGATGAAACAAGTGTACCACAGGTAATTAACAATGATTTGAAACAAAAAATCATCTCAAAGTTGTAAAAAGTATTTTCCGGATGCAATGCTAAATTCGATTATAAAAATTAGCTGTACTAAATGTATAATGCTCCTTGCTGTAATTCTGCAGTTTTCTGTAGCGAACACGGAAATCTTTGCTCAAAACGGTTCACCTTTGGACAGTTTTACAGGATTTGAGAATAAGGGGAAAGTTTATTTGAACTGGGTGATTTCTTTAGGAAACACTTGTAGTGGTATAAAAATACTTCGTTCTGCAGACCGTGTAAATTATACTCAAGTTGGAGTAATTGATGGAGTGTGCGGCAGTGTATCAACCCGAGAATCTTATAGTTTTATTGATGAGAAGCCAATTAAAAACAGTGTAAATTACTATCGGCTTGAATTAGGGGGGAGTGGAGCATCCGATATAGTTTCACTCGAAGTCATTGATACCGGCAATGGTATAAATCAAATCAGACCAAACCCTATTGAAACCGAATCGAAAATTTATTTCGAGAATGATTCTAAAGTACGCCACCAACTTGTTGTTTCTGCATTGGAGGGGACAGCTGTAGTTTTTAGTATTTTTACTCATGAAAACTTCTTTCAAATCAATACCATATCACTTCCATCAGGTATTTATGTATTCAGTATTTTTGAGCCAAATAATCTGCTCAAAACAAGTGGCAAAATCGTAGTTCTCCACTAAGTCACTGCTGTTACGCAACAATTAATGTATTGAGTTTCTTCCCTAGTCAAGTCAGGTGCTACACCTGACTTCAACAAAAATACCTTTTTACGGACTATGTACGCAAGCAGTAT
>CAZGNO010000103.1:0-13010 GCA_964527785.1 uncultured Chitinophagaceae bacterium | reverse complement strand
TCATGCTGAGCGTAGTCGAAGCATCCAGTACTTGCCAATTTTTTCAAACAAATAAGTTACTGAATTTAATGGTTCGGTTATTTTAGTCCTATCACTTAATTCGATAAAATAAATATAATCAATAAGTATCCCTATGCAAAATTTCACAAAAGTAACTGACGTTCCTTCAGTATCAACGATGGTGCGAAAGGCGTTAGAGATAAAAGCAAACCCCTACTCACATTCTGCACTCGGTAAGAATAAAACCCTAGGGCTTATTTTTATGAATCCCAGTTTGCGTACCCGGCTGAGCAGCCAAAAAGCGGCAATGAATTTGGGGATGAATTCGATGGTTATGAACATTGACAAAGAGGGTTGGTCTTTGGAATTGAATGATGGCGCAGTAATGAATGGAACGACCGTTGAGCATATTAAAGATGCGGCCGGAGCAATGGGTTTTTATTGTGATGTGATTGGTATTCGCTGCTTCCCGTCACTTGTAAACCGCGAGGACGATTATAGCGAAAAAGTGCTTTCGCAGTTTATCAAGTATTCACCTGTTCCTGTAATGAGTTTGGAATCAGCCACGCGCCATCCATTGCAAAGTTTGGCTGATATGATTACCATCGAAGAACATACCCGCCGATCCAAACCTAAAGTGGTGCTTTCATGGGCACCACACGTAAAGGCACTACCGCAAGCAGTAGCAAATTCGTTCGCAGAATGGGCGGTCGCCTCAAACTATGAACTGGTGATTACCCATCCGGAAGGATATGAACTGAGTGACGAGTTTACCAAAGGAGGAGTAATTGAGCACAATCAGGAACGGGCATTGGAAGGTGCGGATTTTGTGTATGTAAAGAACTGGTCAGCGTACAACGACTACGGGAAAATCTTAACTGAAGATGAAAATTGGCTCTTAACCAATGATAAGTTAAAAAATACAAACAGTGCAAATATCATGCATTGCCTCCCAGTCAGAAGGAATGTCGAACTTTCGGACGAAGTATTGGACTCAGAGAATTCACTCATAATGCAACAAGCAGAAAATAGAATTTATGCTGCACAAGCTGTACTCAAAGAACTGTTGGAATATTCGTCTAAAAAATAAAGTATAAATTGTATTCCCATGCAAAAGCTCACAATTGTAAAAATAGGTGGAAATATCATTGATGATGAACATCAGTTACCCTTATTTCTCAAAAACTTTGCGAATATTGACGGTGCAAAGATACTAGTACACGGTGGTGGCAAACTTGCTACATCTTTAAGTGCAAAGCTCGGCATTGAAACCCAAATGGTGGATGGAAGACGCATTACCGACGCAGAAACACTCAAGGTAGTCAGCATGGTATATGTAGGGTGGGTGAATAAAAATATCACTGCACAATTGAATGCTCATGGAGCGAATGCTGTCGGCATCTGCGGGGTGGACGCAAAGAGTATCCCTGCACAAAAACGTCCGGTTGTAACAGTTGATTATGGTTTTGTGGGCGATATTGATGCTTCAACTATCAATATTCCTTTTTTCCAATTGTTGTTGGATGGTGGATTTATTCCTGTGGTTGCCCCTATAACTGCCGATGCTGCTCAGCTTTTAAATACAAATGCCGACACAATCGCGTCATGTTTAGCGATTGCATTATCGTCGTATTATTTGACGACATTGGTATATTGTTTCGAGAAGGAGGGAGTGCTTGCAAACGTTGACGATGAACACTCTGTTATTGCGGAATTAAATGAAAAATCGTATCATACATACCGAAAATCGGGAACAATTGCCAAAGGGATGATTCCAAAATTGGATAATTCATTTATTGCACTCGATAATGGAGTCAGTTCAGTGATTATTGGTCATGCCCAGCAGTTAGCACAACTATTATCCAACAAATCAGGAACCCGCATTGTCCTCTAATACTATAACGAATTTGGAAGCTATTGAATTACTTCAAAAATTGATTTCAATTCCATCTTTTAGTAAGGAAGAGAATCTTACTGCGGATGCAATTCAAGAATTTCTAAACCAAAAGGATATTCCGGTCGAAAGAATGTTGAATAATGTTTGGGCAAAGAACAAATGTTTCAACCCGAATTTACCGACTATCCTCCTCAATTCACACCACGACACTGTTAAACCCAACAGCAGTTATACCCGTAATCCTTTTCAACAGGAGATTATTGACGGTAAACTCTATGGCTTGGGTAGTAATGATGCCGGTGGGTGTTTGGTATCGTTGCTTGCTACTTTCTGCAATTTTTATGAGAGGGAGAATCTCAGATATAATCTTATTTTCTCGGCAACTGCTGAAGAAGAAATCTCTGGTCATAATGGAATAGAATTGATATACCCCCGGCTTGGTGAAATTGATTTTGCAATTGTGGGTGAGCCCACACTCATGAATCTTGCAGTTGCTGAAAAAGGGCTGATGGTGTTGGATTGTATAGCTACCGGGAAATCAGGTCATGCTGCACGTGAAGAAGGCATTAATGTACTCTATCAAGCCATTGATGATATAGAATGGTTCCGTTCCTATCAATTTGAACGTGTTTCTGAGCATCTTGGTAAAGTGAAGATGACTGTAACGATGATTAATGCAGGAACGCAGCATAATGTTGTACCGGATTCGTGCAGTTATGTTGTAGATATAAGAATCACCGACGAATATTCTCATGAAGAAGTTCTGAATACAATTCGTACGAACATTAGCAGTACAGTCACTCCGCGTTCGATGCGCTCTCGTTCATCATCAATTAGTTTGGATCATCCTATTGTTAGGGCAGGGCTGGCATTAGGGAGAACTACATACGGTTCGCCAACATCAAGTGATCAGGCACTTATTCCCGTAACATCAATAAAAATTGGTCCCGGGGATTCTGCACGTTCACATACTGCCGATGAGTTTATTTATGTTGATGAAATTGAAAATGGAATTGAACTTTACTGTGCGATGCTTGAGCAGATATTATAAATTCAATTGTGAATACTATGAAAATTTGGCAAAAAAATACAACACGCATTTCAGAACTCGTTGAATCATTTACAGTTGGGCGAGACAGGGAGTTCGATTTACAATTGGCAAAATGGGATGTTCTCGGTTCACTTGCACATACACAAATGCTTGAATCAATAGGATTGCTTTCAGCAGAAGAATATTCTGAAATCCGTAGTGAACTTATCAGAATTTATAATGAGATTGAAACAGGAAATTTTAGAATTAGTGATGGAGCAGAGGATATTCATTCGCAGATTGAAGCAATGCTCACTGAGAGTATTGGAGAAAACGGCAAGAAAATCCATAGCGGACGTTCACGAAACGATCAGGTCTTAGTTGATATAAAATTGTTTTTGAGAAATGAAACACTTGAAATTGTAGCTTTGGTTGAACTTCTATTCAAACGTTTGCAAGTTTTAAGTGAAACCCATAAAGACAAACTGTTACCCGGCTACACTCATTTCCAGCTTGCAATGCCATCATCGTTTGGATTGTGGTTCGGAGCTTATGCTGAGAGTTTGGTTGATGATATGGAGATTCTGCTTGCTGCATTTAAAGTAATTAATAAAAATCCTTTGGGTTCTGGTGCTGGATTTGGTTCGTCGTTCCCACTGAATAGAACAATGACAACTGAATTGTTGGGATTTTCCGGATTGAATTACAACGTTGTTTACGCACAAATGACACGAGGTAAAACTGAAAAAACACTGGCAATGGCAATGAGTTCAATTGCATCTACACTCGCAAAATTCAGCATGGATGTATGCCTCTATATGAATCAGCAGTTTGGCTTCATTAGTTTTGCCGATGAATTGACGACCGGCTCAAGTATCATGCCTCATAAGAAGAATCCGGATGTGTTTGAATTAGTACGGGGTAAATGTAATCGAATACAGGCATTGCCGAATGAACTGACCGTGTTGTGTTCTAATCTTCCATCCGGTTATCATCGAGAAATGCAACTGACTAAAGAAATACTCTTTCCAGCAATAGGAGAGATAAAACAGTGTTTGAAAATATGTGAATTTATGCTTGAGCATATTAAAGTCACACCTGATATTCTTGAAGATGAAAAATTCGCATTGCTCTTCAGCGTTGAAGCTGTAAATCGTGAGACACTTGCCGGGAAAGCATTTAGGGAGGCGTACCGTAATGTTGGGAAGCAGATTGCTGATGGAACGTTCGTTCAGCCGTCAGGGCTTCATCATACTCATGAGGGAAGTATCGGTAATCTTTGCAATGAGAGAATTGCAAAGTCTATGGCAGAAATAATTGACGAGTTTAGCAGTGAAGCATTTGGTAGGAAAATTCAAATGCTGATACAAGAGAGGGGATAGTAATTAAAACGAAGAACAGAATACTTACTCAATTATTACTGCAACTTGTTCATGATAAAGGTTGTATGTTATATACCGGTAACGTATGTCTTTGCTCCTGACGAATTCTTGAAATGCTTTGTACTCACCATGCTGCCACAGAGGATAATTAAAGTACTCATCAAAAACTATAACCGTACCCGTGACAATTCTATCACCTAAAAGCTCAAAGATCGTTTTTGTAGAAGAATATAAATCACAATCTATATGCAACAAAGAAATTACTTCTTTATGTTCTTCCGCAAATGTTGGTAAAGTGTCATTGAACCAGCCTTTGTGCAATTGAACATTCGCATGAACATTAGGCAAACTGCTTACTTCAAAAGCCCCTTTATCGAAACCATCCCGCCAAAATTCCGGTAGTCCCTCGAATGAATCGAAACCATGAACCACTTGAGAAATCTTTGAAGCTATATGGTTGATACTATTCCCGGAAAAAACACCAAATTCACAAATAAGACCCTCAAGTTTTACATGGGATAGAGCAGTATTCATTACGTCAAATGCACTTTTTTGAGGTTTTATTACAGCCATTGATTTCTCAATATATGCACAAGTGCTGTCCAAAGCCCTTTCTTCTAATCTACGAGAAATATTTTGTTTATTCTTACTGTAAGAATATTCAAATGCTTTATCGAGCATATTTTTGAGCATATTTTTAAGCATATACTTTTGTTTTTGTTATATTTGAATGGTTTTATCGGTTATTCATAACTATTCAAATTAGTGTGAATGAAACGAAACGGGGAACGCAATGTACAAATCAAAAAATGACCTGAATAAATATCAAGGTGCAATTTGGGTGCAATATAATAAATTCAGGAGATACTACAAAAAAAGAAGCCCTTTGTAAGTATTAACTTTACAAAGGGCTTATCTTGTGAGCCAACTTACGGATTTGAACCGTAGACCGGCTGATTACAAATCAGCTGCTCTACCACTGAGCTAAGTTGGCTTATCCGTTCTTCTCTTATCGAGATTACAAAAATAAGAGGTTTTTATAGATTTACCAAAAGAAATTTTATTTTTACTTGAATGTTTTTTCTACAGTTCTTGCTAATAATATCCTTTATAATAACTTATACGAACATATCAGGGAAAAGATTTTCTTCAATCATCTCACACCAGATATGACCAATCAAAATATGTGACTCCTGAACACGTGCTGTTACCTTGCTTGGAACAACTACAGAAGCATCGCACTCAGACAAAATTTTCCCACCACCTGCTCCCAATAGTCCGATTGTCAATACTCCTTGTTTTTTTGCTTGGTGAATTGCACGTAGGACATTTTCTGAGTTTCCGCTTGTAGAGATGCCGATAAGTACATCACCCGAACGTCCGTATGCCTCCACGCATCGGGCAAATACATTGTCAAATCCAATGTCGTTTCCTCCGGCTGTCATAATCGAAGGGTCAACAGTAAGAGCAATTGCAGGAATAGCTGCACGATTTATATTTCCTCGTAAGCGAACAACCATCTCTGCTGCAAGGTGTTGGCTGTCTGCAGCACTTCCGCCGTTACCACAAAACAGCATTTTTCCGCCATTTTTACATACTTCTGCCAGCATATTGCCACAATGCTCAATTTCTTTTAGACAGTCTGATATAAGTTGCTCTTTAGTAGCAATAGATTCACGTATTATTGAACTGATTTTATCTCGTCCAAATTTCATTATTGAGTCCTTCAATATATTTTGAGTTATTTTTGCAACTTGAGTTCACTACAAAATTACGTTTTTTTAACCGGATGTGCGTAAATATGCTGATACTTTACAGTATAGTTCAACGTATATATCCTGAAAATCCTTTACAATCAATTACAAATGATTGATTTTTTCTATTCTATTGATCTCTTTTTCTTTCGATTATGTAATTCATGGCTGGCTAATCCGGTGATGGATATCGTAATGCCGTTTATAACAGAAGTAAAGCATTCATATCCTCTCTACATTATTTTGTTTATATGGCTTATATGGCGAGGGGGGACAAAAGGCAGAATTTGTGCAGTTGTATTAGCAGTTGCAGTACTCATTGCCGACCCGCTCAATTCACAAATTATTAAGGAAATGTTTGCTCGAATTCGCCCGTGCCATGTGCTGAATGATGTACATTTGCTGGTACCTTGCGGTGGAGGGAAATCATTCCCATCTACCCATGCAGTCAATAACTTCATTGCTGCTATAGTCATCTCAGCATATTTTCCTAGGGTAAAAATACTCGTATATTCTATTGCAACAATGGTTGCTTTCTCGAGGGTATATGTAGGTGTACATTATCCTGCAGATGTGATTGGAGGTTCAATTGAAGGTATGATTTTGGGAGGTATTCTTCTGATGATTGCATCAAAAATTGAGAAATACGTCGCTGAAAGAATTCAAAAGAAAGAATAAAAGGTATTATCTGGGTAATTCTACAAAAAAAGTACTTCCTTTACCCTTGCCTTCACTTTCAGCCCAGACCTTGCCCCCATGAAGTTCAACCAAGTGTTTTACAACAGACAAACCGAGACCTGATGAACTTTCACCTCCGGTCGGGCGCGATGACAACCGTTGAAAGTCATTAAAAAGTAATAATTTATCTTCATCACTTAAACCTTGTCCGTGGTCTGTTACGCTTATTGTTACTTTGTCATTTACGGCAATTACTGCCACTCTAATATTCTTTTCTCTCTCAGAATATTTAACGGCATTACTGATAATATTATCAAGAACCTGACGCAATCTTTCAGGATCGACTGAACAAGTACAATTACCCTCAATAAAGAATTCGATGATTTGCTTCTTTTCTGCTGCTCGATGAAGATAATCATTTGAAACATCCATGGTTAATGCCGCAATGTCGGAAACGGTACGTGACAGTTTAATCTGACCAAGTTGACGAGCAGCAATATCCATGAGATTAACAACTATATCCAACATTCGTTTCGAGGAAGTAGTTATCATCTCTAATGTTCTTACAATTTCAGGTGGGAGAGCGGCATATTTTATAAGCATTTCAGCCGACATATTAATACCTGCAATCGGGTTTTTAAGATCATGCGATGCAATACCTAAAATTTTCATTTTGAATTTACCTGCCTCTTCAAGTTTACGATTTGCATCGTTCAGCTCAATATTCGTTTCGTGAAGCTCGGTGTTTTTGATCTGGATTTTCGCTGCTTGTTCGATGAGTTGATTATTAGCAATATCAAGTTCGATATTTTTTTCTTGCAATTCAGTATTTGTAATTTGAATTTTTGCTGCTTGTTCCGCAAGAAGATTGTAGGCAGAGTCAAGTTTAGCATTGATTTCTTGCAACTCGTTATTTTTGATTAGAATTTTGGCAGCTTGCTCTTCCAGAATATGTTGCTGACGAAGTATTTCTTCGTTTCTCGCCTGTTCAACGGCGATTCTTTTTTCTTGTTCTGCAATTTGACGTTCGTACGCAAATTTATCAGCCAATTTCCTCGACTCTTCATTAAGAATTTCTTTCTCCAACTCATGAAATTTCTTATAAAATGTAATAGATTCCTTCCACCGTTCTTCATTTTCGTATAGTTCTGAAAGAGATTTACATACTGATTGTAGATGGTGTTTTACGCCAAGTTGTTCGCTCATCGAAATTGCTTTTAAGAAATAATCTTCGGCTTTAAGCGGGTCGAAACCGTTGAATTTTCTTTTGGCGTAGATTACCCCAATATCACCTGTAACTCTTGCTATCTCTGCTTTTCTGCCGAGTTGTTCATGAACGGCAAGAGATTTTAACAAAAATTCTAACGCCAGATAATTTTCGTCCAGTTCTGAATAGATCATACCGATACTACCTGTCCAAACTGCCGCTTCCATTTTCTTACCCATTTCTTCGTGAACAGCCAGAGCTTTTGAAAGATATTCCAATGCAAGAGGATAATTTTTGATATATTTGTAAATATCTCCTATATTTCCCATCACAAGAGCAGCCGATGACTTCATTCCAAGTTTTTCTTTTGCCTCGAGAGATATTTTGAAATACTCTAGGGCACGGTTATAGTCAAAAAGAAAATTAAAAATTATTGCTATGTTACCAGTTACGATAGATATAGCAACTTTATCCCCAAGTTCTTCAAAAATATCGAGGGATTTCGAATAATATTCCAAAGATTTTTGAAAATCAGAGGTATTTTGATAAACAAGCCCAATATTTACATACACTCGTGCAATGTCGTCTCTCATGCCGAGCTCTTCGTATGTTGCAAGTGCCTTAAAATAATTGTCTTTTGCTTGTAGATAATCGCCTTGATTTTGGTAAAGAATCCCAATGTTACCTATAGTACGGGATTCGCTGAGTTTATCGCCAAGTTCATTATATATTACAGAAGTTATAGTGTAGAATTCTAGCGCGAGTTGATATTCAGACAGGTCGGCATATATTCTCCCTAACAAATTTGAAGTCGCAGCAAGTTGATGTTTGTCTTTAGAATCTATGGCATAAGAATGAGATTTTTGAGCAAAAACCAATGATTTCTTCGGATTACCTTGACGTAGCAATAATTCAGACTGTTGGCAAAGAGCACGAGAATACATAATTATAGCATCTCTACGGTTTTCATAATTTCGTGATGAAAGAAGCTCCTCGACAGTCTGAATCAGGTTGAGGCATAATGCTTCAGCTTTTTGAAAGTTATTATCCGCTTCATGTTGGATTATCATCATTAGAGAGCGAAATTCATCAGTATTCATAAGCTATCAGGTCTTTAGGTTAATATACTTTTGTTTCTAAAATACTTGATTGAATTCTTAATTGAGAATTGGAAGCTCAACAACAAATGTACTCCCCATCCCTTTACCTTCGCTTTCAGCCCAAACTTTTCCTCCATGAAGCTCTACAAAATGCTTAACAACCGATAAACCGAGACCGGTTGAACTTTCTCCGCCTGTAGGTTTTGAAGAAAGTTTCTGAAAATCCCTGAACATGAGAACTTTATCTTCATTGCTCAATCCTTGACCTTGGTCTGCAACGGCAATTTTGACTTTCTTTTCTGAAGAAGTAACTGAAATATTGATAAGTTTTTCTTGTTCCGAATATTTAATTGCGTTGCTGATGAGATTGTCAAATACTTGACGCAAGCATTGCTCATCGGCAAATACTGTACAAATTCCATTGGATAAAAATTCAATGGTTTGTTTCTTTTCCGCTGCTCTCATTAGATATTCCTTAGAAATATCTTCGACGAGTGTTGTGATATCAACACTTGAATTCGTAAGTTTAATCTGACCAAGTTCCCTTGCAGAAACATCCATGAGATTAACAACTATATCCAACATACGTTTGGATGAATTTAATATGTTTTTCATCATCTTAGTAGACTGAGGTGATAACTTCTCATACCTCATTAATACTTCAGCAGATAAGTTAATTCCGGCAATCGGGTTTTTAAGGTCGTGCGATGCAATTCCAAGAATCTTCATTTTGAATTTACCGGCTTCATCTAATTTCTGATTAGCAGTGTTAAGTTCAATATTTGTTTCATGTAATTCGGTGTTTTTCATCTGGATTTTAGCAGCTTGCTCTGAGAGTTGGAGATAGGCGTTATCAAGTTCAATGTTTCGTTCTTGAAGCTCTGTGTTGGTAAGTTGGATTTTGGCAGCTTGCTCTGAGAGTTGGAGATAGGCGTTATCAAGTTCAATATTTCGTTCTTGAAGTTCTGTGTTGGTTAGCTGAATTTTAGCAGCTTGTTCAGAGAGTTGGAGATAGGCGCTATCAAGTTGAATATTTCGTTCTTGGAGTTCAATGTTTGCAAGTTGAATTTTAGCAGCTTGTTCTTCCAGAATATACTGCTGTCTTCTGATTTCTTCGTTGCGTGCTTGCTCTACAGCAATTTGCTTTTCTTGCTCTACAATTTGGAGTTCATAAGCATATTTATCAGCGATCCTCTTCGTATCTTCACTTTGAATTTCCTTTTCGAGAGTATAATATTTTTCTAACGTAAGGGCGAATAGTTCCCATGATTGTTGTTTCTTATATATTTCTGCTAATTTGCGTTGAGCAGTTAATTGAGTATGTCGGTCTTTGATTTCTTCAGAAATTTTCAACGCTTTCAGATCGTATTCTATAGCTTTATGGATGTCATGTTCAATAAATTCTTCAATGGAGTATAATTCAGCCATATTAATTAAATTTATAGTAATACCATATTTATCTCCGATTCTTTCAGTCAGTGATAATGATTCATGTAGCTTTTCCATAGACATGGAATACTCGTTCAGTTTTCGATAAACGATTCCAATATTACTCAATTTTGCTGAAACACTTCTCAGGTTTCCAATTTCCTTGGCAATGGAAAGACCTTTTAAATGATATTCGAGACATTGGTTGTAATCCTCCAATGCACCGTATACATTACCGATATTTCCAAGATAGATTGTAATCGAGGATTTATCCTGTTCCTTTTCTGCAATTGCTAAAGCCCTCTGATAATATTTCAGTGCGCGTTCGTACTCTTCAATATCCATATACACCAGTCCAATATCTGCTAAAACCTTGGCTATGTCGTGAAGAACTCCCAGTTCTTCTGTTATTGTCAGGGCTTTGTGGTAATACTCTAATGCTTTAGGATAATCAGCAATTAACCAATAAACTCCTCCGATTTCATCTAGCAAACCTGATTGACCGTTTCTATTGTTATGTACTATAGCTATATCAAGTGCTCTGCTGAACTTCTCAAGAGCAAGAGGATATTGATGTAATCTACACGATACATTTCCCGATAAATGCAATGCCCTTACACGCAGAAAATTCTGCTCACCTTCAGTAAGTTTTTCGTTCTCGATAGCTTGAAATACAACATTGCATAATCGCTCGCATTCGGAGTAGTTATACCCCCGTTCTTCCTGTTTTGCTTGATAGAGAATCTGTTGTAATTCTTCGTAGGTCATGGGTGTAAAATTATATTAATAAATTAATTGTTGCGTAACATCAGTTAAGTAAGGGGACTAAATAAATTGACATATTGGCAAACCCTGCCATTTAGAACGCAGTGAAGAATCTCCACTTGCAGTTCCGTCTGCTTTTGTAGTGCATTACGAGGATTCTTTGGTCTAAGAATCCCTCAAAATGACAATCTGTGGAAATGTTAATTAATTCTATCTCTTTACTTACACTTACTTACCTGACTCCTTCTTTAATTTAGAGCGAATAATCAACCGTGCACCTGGATTATAGGTAATATAATACCACAACCATTCGGTCATCACCCTGAATTGATTTCGAAAACCAATGAGCGAAACAATATGAATCACAGCCCATATCAACCATGCAAATATACCTGAAAGCTGTAATTTCCCGATTTTAGCGATTGCTTTAGCTCGTCCAATGGTAGCAATAATACCTTTGTCATTATATACAAAAGGTTTTCTGTATTCTCTCGGAGTTTTCTTTGCTATTATAGATGCTACATACCGTCCTTGCTGAATTGCAGTTTGCGCGACGCCCGGTAGAACGTTTCCTTTGCTATCTTCGAAATGGGCAGCGTCACCGATGACAAATATACTAGGATTATCCGGCAGAGCGCAATCGGATTTGACTATTGCCCGACCTGATCTGTCAAGAGGTGAGTTAAGTGTTTTTAGAAGCGGGGAAGCTGCATTCCCAGCACCCCAAATAACATTTGAAGTTTCGATGATTTCCTTATGATGTTCCCATGCGATTTCCACATTGTGGTCTGTAATGTTTGCGACCTTTGCATTGAGCATAACGCGAACACCGAGTGATTCCAAACTTTGGAGAGCTTTTGCTGACAAACTTTCGGGGAATGATGATAGAATTCGGTCGGTTGCCTCCACAAGGTAAATCCGTATATCTTTTTGATGCAGCATCGGGAAGTCGGGAAGCATCGTCCGCGAACCGATTTCCGCAAGTGATCCTGCAATTTCCACACCGGTAGGACCTCCGCCTACGATTACAAATGTAAGGTATTTAGTTGCCTCATCCATACCCACCAAATGCTCAGCTTGTTCGAATGATAGCAGTACTTTTTCCCGTATTTTAAGAGCATCATCTAATGATTTCAAACCCGGAGCAAATTGTTCCCATTCCGCGTTGGCAAAATATGAATGACGTGTACCGGGGGCTACAATCAGATAATCAAATTTAATGTCATCTTGTTCGGAGAGTTTTACGACTTGGTTCTTGGTGTCAATCTCAGTCACTTCATCCATTTCAACATAAATATTAAGTTTGCCTCGAAAAATAGTACGTATAGGTGAGGCAATATCACCCGGTGAAAGCGCAGCAGATGCAACCTGATAGAGAAGCGGCTGGAATAAATGATGATTAGTACGGTCAATTATAATGACATCGAATGGCTTTTTGGCAAGTGCTTTCGCTGCATTGATTCCGGCAAAACCGGCACCAATGATCACTACTCGCGGATGTTTCTTATGAGCCATATATGTACTAAAATTAGTATTTGACCAAACTAAGTACTAGGACAAAATTAATTGAAAAATCAAAGTGCTGTCATTCTGAGGGATTCTTAGACCGAAGAATCTCCGCAAAGTACTACATATAAAGGACTAAACAGCATACTGAGATTCTTCACTAACGTTCAGAATGAAAGGAAATATAAAATTAAAATTAATCTGTCCAACTAAGTAAGGGGACAAAAATAATCGTATTATTCGAATAGCTGTCATTCTGATGG
>CAZGNO010000102.1:3915-13710 GCA_964527785.1 uncultured Chitinophagaceae bacterium | reverse complement strand
GTCGAAGCCGCCTTCAGAATGACAGAAGGCAACTGTCTTATTTTTTATGTCATTGCATTATTTTGTAGGCGGCTCGGCGACTATCAGGAACTCAGCATGACAAACTAGTTACGTCGCGCTATGTGCAGACATTCCCGAACATTTGCTAAATATTGTGGCGATTATTTACGTTCCAACACTTACCTTTAATAAGAATTAACCCATTTTCCTCTATAATTGTACTCATCCTCCTAAATGCAAGCAGTGAAACAATATCTGGATGCGGTAAAGCTACACGAGCTTTTTACTTCGCGGAATGATGCTGACGATATTCGTCTCGGCGACATCATTGCCCCGCTACCTGAATCAGGTGGGCTATCCGGTGCAATTGTGCTTATTGGTGTACCGCAAGATGAAGGGGTAAGGCGCAATGGCGGGAGAGTAGGTGCTGCTACAGCACCGGATGCAATTAGAAAAGCACTATATAAATTCACACCCGTTTTCTTCGCAAAAGACAAGGTTACTCAAGTTAACCGGTTACGCATTTATGATGCAGGGAATTTACTGACTGACGGCATTGTGTTGGAGGAAATTCACTTGCGGCAAAGAAAAGTTGTCAGGCAATTACTAAGGGAGGGTGCATTACCGATTGTGCTTGGCGGCGGACACGATATTGCTTACCCTGATGGTGCAGCGCTGGGAGACTTAGCCGAGCCGTTCAGCGTGATAAATATTGATGCACATACTGATGTTCGTCCGTTGATTGATGAGGAATATGCTCACTCAGGCAGTGGATTCCGTCAGTTGTTAGAAGACAGATCACTGCAACTTAGAGATTTTTGCGAATTTGGGATACAATCTTTTGCCGTTTCGAAGCAGCATATTGATTATGTTTGGAGTTGCGGAAAGTCGGTGGTGTCGTACGATGAAATTCGCAGTACGGGAAGCTTTGAGAAGTCATTTTCTACTGTACTTTCGTCATGTGCCTCCGAGGGTGATAATATTTATGTCTCGTTTGATATGGATGCGGTTGCCTCTGCTTTTGCGCCCGGAGTGAGTGCTCCGGCAGCAGTAGGGTTTACGGCTGAGGAAATTTGCCGTGCCGCAGAAATTTGCGGGGAAAACCCTGCTGTGAAACTGATTGATATTGCAGAGGTTAATCCTGCATTTGATATTGACGGACGTACTGCAAAACTTGCTGCACTGGTCATTGCTCATTTTATGGGAAGTGTAGCTCGAAAGTCAGAAATGTAATACGGGATTATATTCGGGAAAACTAATATTTTTGCAAGGTAAGTCGGGTCTTCAATCTTTGAATAACGTATGAAATTATTTCTCCTGCTGGTTTGTATTATATCAGTTCCGTGTGCTGCTTGGGGACAAGTATTTCCTTCGTTTGGCGGTGAGCGAACAGGGATTTCAATTGCAACAGCATTAAAAATAGGCGTTGGAGCACGTTCAGCCGGAATGGGCGAAACCTTTGTTGCCATAGCAGACGACGCTTCTGCGCTCTATTGGAATCCTGCCGGAATCACTCAATTCAAAACCGATCAAGTACTCTTTGGTTATACTCGCTGGCTTGGCGGCATTACTCATCAAACAGCAAATGTAGTGTATCATTTGAATGAAAGTAATGCTGTAGGAGCAAGTATCAGTTCACTCGGTATCGGGAATATTCCTGTAACCACAGAATTTCAACCGCACGGGACAGGGGAAACGTTCAGAATGCAGGATGTAAATATAGGTCTTACCTATACTCGTCAATTCACCGAACAGTTTAGTGCAGGCATTACTTTGCATTATATTCATGAAGATCTCGGCAAAGCATCGCTTAGCAGTGTGCTGTTCGATGCCGGAACATATTACCGTACAGGGCTTGGGTCTTCGCGTTTTGCTGTTGCGGTATCAAATTTCGGAGGGAAAATTACACCTTCCGGGTCTGCTCCGAGTGTCGGTGGGCTGCCGGATTTTAATGGCGGGACACAAACTTCTTTTCAATCATTCGACCCACCGATAAATTTTCGGATTGGCTTTGCAATGGAGCCGATTTTAGAGGAGAATTACCGCCTGACTGTAGCTCTGCAACTAAATCACCCGAATGACAACACAGAAAATTACTGCTTAGGCACTGAATATTTTACGAAGTTTTTAGGGAGTTTTCCTGCAGAAGTATCTGCTCGAGCAGGATGGAAAATCAATGCAGATGAAGAAACCTTGTCACTCGGCGCAGGTGCTTTTTTACCCATAAGCGAACCGCTTGGTCTTACTGTGGATTATGGATATTCGCAATTCACTACGCTTGGTGGAGTTCAGCGGCTGAGTGTGGGATTGCGGTTTTAGTCGTCAGGTGGAATTGATAATTAATTAATAATTCCAACACTCAAGGTAAGAAATAGTCCTCCAAAATCGGTAATCGGCAGGTCGCGAATGCTTTCCAAGCCATTACCCCCAAACGGTATAAAATAATACCGCACATTTACACCCATCAAACTTTTCGCATTGTTGCCGAAATTAGCTCCTAGTCCTACAAATCCTCCGAAACGTGTATAGCTGTTTGCGTGGCCGAATGCAGAGAAAAACTCTCGTTCATAGGGTGTCGCCAGTATAAAAGTAGTACCTACGCCTGCACTTACATGAGGTCGCAAAGTCTCGGCAATCTTATCTGCAAATATCCTGTATTGAACTCCGACGGTGAGCGGAAAAATATAAAGACGATTTACTTTGTTTCGCACAAATATTTCTTGAGTATAGGGATTATATTCTTCAAATTCATCACTATTTCGAGCACCGGAAATACCCAGATTAATAAACCCGGCTGTCGTCTCAGAAAAAATTTTCTGATAAAATGCACCTAATCCAAAACCATTGGAAGAAAATAAAACATCTGCTCCCCATACTCTTGTGAGTAATTTTGCTTGCTGCTGCTCGGAAAGAAGCGGACGTGGCGAAGTAAAGATTATAGTAGTATCTTCATCTTGCTGTTTACCCGGAAGAGGTGCACCCGTAACTTGCGCCTTCACATCTACAGTAAAAAAACAAACCAGTACCAGCACAATTCCTATCAGCCGCGACTGTAGTTGAAATCGCTGGAATCGCTTAACATCGTTGTTTAGCATTTGTGAAAAAACTTTTGTGTACGACATAGTGTAAACTCTCCTTCCTAAACTAATAATAACAAGAGAGGTAAATTACAAGGTAAGTACTTAAATAATCTATACTGGTGTAGAATTTTATTCAAATATCTTGAAAAGTAACGTACCAACAAAGCGGAAATAAGATTTTTCAGAAAATATATGTATTTATGGCAGTTTTAGTTTGTCTTCCGACAAGTATGTTTGCCATCCAACTTGGCTAAGAGCGCGAAGTTTCATAAATTTGCATGAAAATATATTCTGATATGCCAAATGTATTCAATTTCGCGCTCGTAATTTCTGACTTGTAAACTGATGAAACTCGACTATCTCGTAGAATTGATACACTCGGCTTTACCACCCGAAACCTCTATGAAGGGTGACAGGTTAGGACTGCAAGTACAAAGTGGTCGCACTACAGTATCATCAATATTGACGACCCTTGAAGTTACCGATGATGTAATCACCGAAGCACAAAACAACAGATGCGATTGTATTGTTACATTCCATCCCCTTATTTTTTCTCCGTTGGTATCGCTTCACGATACTGATAGAGTAGGACGTTTATGCAGCAAACTTATTCGGAGCAATATAGCTCTTATTTCTGCTCATACAAATTTTGATGCTTTTCCTAAAGGTACGAGTGCCTTGCTCGCAGATGAACTTGGCTTGAAAATTGAGAGTATTCTCGTTCCAGATGTGCGGCACGAAGGGCGCGGAATAGGTGTGGTCACGAGTTGTAGTGTTGAAACCGACAGTATCGCATTGTTAGAAGTAATTAGGGGTAAGTGTGGATCTCCGCTGAGATACTCGAAAGGCAAGGAGATATCTATACGGCAAGTTGCAATCGTAGGCGGGAGCGGTACATCTTTTATTGAAGATGCAATAAACTCGGGAGCGGATTGTTTTATTACCGCTGATATAAAGTATCACACTTTCCACCATGCCCTTGGCAAAATAATGCTCATTGATCCCGGTCATTATGAAATGGAGCGTTTCGTTCCGCAAGGTCTCGCTTCATTATTGCAGGAAATTACGGCTGAAGAATCTCGTGAAAATCCGCTCAGGATTATTTGTGCCCAGACAAATACAAATCCTGTTTCGTACTTTGGATAGAAAAAGCGGGTTTTTAATAATTATAAATGATATAAAAAATATACTTTTCAATCATCAATTACAGGTAAATTATGCAGCCACTTATGACCCAGTTGGCAGAATTAGCAATGATAGACGCTCATCTAGATGAACTTCAGGAAGATCTCGGCGATTTGCCGAAAGAAGTTAAAGACTGTGAGCGAACAGTGAAAACAAGGACAGCACTGGCAGAAGAAACACAGCAGCTTCTTAATGATTTGCTTGCATTCCGTGCAAATGCCCATATAATGCTTCAAGAAATTAAAGATAAAGAAGCGCAGTATACCGAGCAGCAGTTTCAAGTGCGTAATAACCGTGAGTTTGATGCAATCACCAAAGAAATTGAAAATCTTCGTGAAGAGCGTACCAGAATCAATGAAGAGCAACGTACCTCTGCCGTTAAAGAGGATAATATCCGCCAAATTCTAGCACAGCAACAGCAAGACCTTGTTGATGCTCAAGAAGTTCTTGATGATAAAGAAAAAGAGCTTGATGAGCTTTCGAGCGGACATAATAACGAAATGAAATCTCTTATGTCACGGCGTATTGAGCTTGCAAAAACAATAGATGTGCAGCCACTCGCGGACTACGAACGTATACGTACATTCCATCCTGAGGCAGCAGTTCCTTTACGCAAAAACTGTTGTTCAGGATGTTTTAGTGCAGTTCCTGCTCAAAAAATAGTTGAAATTCGAAATAATACAAGTAAATTGTTCTTATGTGAGCATTGCGGCAGGATATTATTTCCGGAAGATATGAAACAAGCGTAATATCATAACTATTCAAAGAATATGCGGGGAGAGTGGGCAGTTGCATTTATTTCACAATAAATGAGGAAAGTCCGAACACCATAGAACAGCACGCTTCGTAACGCGAAGGCAGCAACACTATTAATAATTATGAAATTATTAATAGCAAGCTGACGGATAGCGCAACAGAAAATAAACCGCCAATCCGCTTTCCGGTGTAGTTATCTGTAAGGAAATTATACTGTAAAGGTCATGGAGGTAAGGGTGAAACGGTAAGGTAAGAGCTTACCGCGCTCATCGGGTAACCGAAGCGGCACGGCAAGCCCCGTGCGGTGCAAGACTAAATAGGGGACAAAACCGCATTTTGTGCAGTGATGCACGGATGTTCTTGGATTGTTCGTCCAATGCTATAACTTTTGTTATATGCGTTTGTTCCGGGTAAGTCGCTTGAGGATTATGGTGACATAATTCCCAGATAAATAACCGCCTCTTTTTGGCAATACCTTCAAAGGTATTGCCGGAGAAAGACAGAATTCGGCTTATAGCTTTCTTCGCAATATTCTTTATAGCATCTGAAAAAAGTATAATTGTTCTTCAATCGTCCAATCATATCGGAGATTTTATGAAACTTCCCGATGACCCGATAATTCTCGAACTGCTGCCCGAATTTATAGAAACATGGATAGGTGAATTGAACGGTCAGTTTATTGCGCTCGTTCGTTCTCGGAACGAAAGCGAGATGTATCGCATGGGACATACGATAAAAGGTTCGTGCGCACAATTCGGCTTAGATGAAATTTCTGCAATGGGTATAGAATTAATGGGATATGCTCGCGCCCAAGAATGGGAAAAAGTGCTTGCAATACGAGAAAAAATCCTCCGATCTTTTATTCACGCCCAGAAATACATTCAGTCTCTATAATACATTAAAGAGCGAAAGATGTCATGAAAAAATATATGTATAGTATCGGGATAGCACTCGTGATTTGTGTAGGATTCGCTTCTGCTCAAGAGCGGATAGCAGTACTGCCGTTTCGAAATATGGACGGTAATCTTGCTCTGAATCATTGGTGTGCAAAGTTTTCGGATTCTGTTGCTGCCGGATTACGTATCAAAGACTCTGCGCACAAATATTATTTTGTAGTTGCCCAAGATACTGTAGCAGAAACACTGGCAATGTTAAATCTCGACCCGACAAATCCTCAGTATGAATCTGATTTATGGAAGGCAGTGGCAATGCTGAAAATAACCCGGGTAATCACAGGTAATTTCAATGTTCAGGCAGGGAAGATGCTCATTAACTGCTATAATTATGAAGTGGCAACAAAACTCCCGCACCCTGTAGGTCAAGCTCGTAATTTATTTAAATCTCTCGAAAAGCCGCTTGAAACAGTACCGACAATTATCAACAAAATGCTTCTTGGGCTTGTTTCTCAACAGTAGTTTTAAAGAGTTTTCAGCCCGCCTTAATAACAAATATTTCAAACAATTACTTGATTTTGTGCAATGAAACTGCCGTTTTCCGCTAACCCATGCCCATTGCCACCGGAAAATATGAATCGTATTGTTTGTGAACGTGCAGCAGATTACCAAAATGCCTCGTCATTTCCGCACATAACTCTCGACAATTATTTTGATGAAGCAATACTTGAGCGTGTTCTGGAAGAATTTCCAAATCGCAATCAGATAAAATGGACTCTGTTCGTCAATTACCACGAGGTGAAACTCTCTGCTCAACATGAGGATAGTTACAGTCCTGCTGCCAAATGGTTGATGTATCATCGTAATTCATGAAGACCTCAATAAACATAATAAATTGAATCCTGATCGGCGAGTAAAACCACTTGTTTAAGTATTGAGACAGAATTAGGTACGTAAAGGTCAAAAAAATCGTAGTAACCGGATAACTGTCTTTTTTTTAATTTTTTTACGTCATTGCATTATTTACAACCGGCTAGGCGGCTGTCGAGAACTGTAAATGACAGATAATGTGTTACCCTGAGCCCGCCCGGAAGGGTTCAATTATTTTCCAAATTATTATACTCCTCATGTAAAGTAATTATATCCTTCTGCTTACGTACTGAACATGAAAAATGTAAAATTCTGAATGTCTTGATAAACTCTACTGCAAATACTCGGCTTGTTTTCTAAAGACTGCTTGCCGATTCCCCCAAATAATATAAACTTTTTTAATGCTCACCCTTTCAATCCTAACAATTGGCGACGAAATCTGTATCGGTCAAATCGTAAATACAAATGCAGCGTGGATAGCTGAACAATGCACTAGAATCGGATGCAAAATATCTATTCATTCTACAATTGGTGATGATATTCATATTATTATCAATGAGCTTAAACGGCTTTTATCTCAAAGTGATGCCGTAGTAATCACAGGTGGTCTAGGTCCTACTCATGATGACGTTACCAAAGCTGCCCTATGCGAGTATTTCAACGATAATCTTGTTTTGCACCAACCAACAGCCGACTACTTGAACTCTATGTATGCCAGACGGGGACAAACAGTCTCCGAGCGGAATTCCACGCAAGCATTACTTCCTTCAAAAGCAACAATCCTCCCGAATTCAAGAGGTACAGCCCCCGGAATGTGGTTCGAAGAAAATAATAAAGTTGTTGTCTCATTACCCGGTGTACCGAGAGAAATGAAGGGGTTGATGGAAGAATATGCTTTGCAGCGATTATCAGAAAGAGCAGCAGAGACCGAAGGTGTTCAATTATTTAAGACACTTTTGACAACAGGGATTACAGAGGCAAACCTTGCAGACCTAATCGGAGAACCGACAGAATTTTTGAACGGTGGTTCCCTTGCATTTTTACCGTCTTATCAAGGTGTTCGTCTGCGGATTGGCGTATCGGCTGAAAGCAAGTCTGATGCACAAAGTGAACAGTCTAGGATTGAACAGTATATACGCAGCAAAGCGCAAAAATTTATATTTGGTGAGAACGATCAAACCCTTGCATCGGTCGTAGCCGGTTTATTAGTAGAAAAAAAGCATACAGTTTCAGTTGCCGAGTCATGCACAGGTGGAATGCTGGGAGCTGCACTTACCGATATTGTAGGGAGTTCGGCTTATTTCGAGGGCGGGGTGCAGGTGTACAGTTACTCTGCAAAAGAAAATTTGCTGGGTGTTCGCCGAGAGACCCTAACAAAATACGGTGCAGTCAGTAAAGAAACGGTCGAGGAAATGGCAGTTAACGTTCGTTCTAAATTCGGAACAAGCTACGGTATCTCAATCAGCGGTATTGCCGGACCCGGCGGTGGGTTACCCGAAAAACCGGTGGGTACTGTTTGGATTGGGTTAGCAGATGAACATGGAGTTTTTGCACAAAAATTCGTATTTGGAAATGAGCGTATAATTAATAGAGAACGCTCGGTGGGATGTGCGTTAGAAATGCTGTACCGAACACTCAAAAAGTAAATTTACATGAATAAAAGAATGGTTTTGTCAGAGCAGCACAGAGTTCGTATTTTTACAAACTATATTGACTGCATTTTTGAATATTTTGTTTGAGGAGAAACCTGTTATGAAACATTCTGTAATCCAATGGACTCTCGCCACGCTTTTTGCTTTCTGCTGGACTATTGGTGCTTTTACTCTCACCGCATATGCCCAAAACGATAATTGGCTCTGGGTAAAGACAGCCGATTCTGTTCGCGGGAAAATCACCCCAACGTCTATTACCTCCGACAAAAATGGCAATACGTACATTGCAGGTTCTTTTCAGGGGCGCGCCGTATTTGGGAACAGCTCGCTGACAACCGCAGGCGGAGAAGACGCTTTTATTATGAAATACAATCGTAAAGGTGAGGTTGAATGGGCGAAAAGATTTGGCGGTAGATACAATGAATCTATCAGTGGGTTCGGACTGGACGGTTTAGGTAATCTTTACTGTACCGGTGTTTTTTTTAGCGATACAGTTTCAATTGAAACGGATACAATGTTTCGCTCTGCAAACGGTTCTATATTTGTAGCTAAGTTTTCATCTGAAGGAGACCTTCAATGGGCTGAATCACCGTTTGCCGACGGATATAATGCACTGGGAAAGACCAATACAGCTACATCTATTGCAGTAACCCCGCTTGGTGAAGTGTATATTACCGGCTCATACCAGACCCTCCTGCTTACTTTTGGTGATAAGACCATTTCAAAACTTTTAACTGCCGACACACTGACCAATAATATGTTCATTGCCAGATATACTTCTGACGGCATGGTACTCTGGGCAAAAGAGTTTGGTGAAGATAATGATGATATTGGCAGAGTTCTTACGACTGATAACGAAGGTAATTGCTATTTATCGGGAACATTCGCCGGACCAAAAATTACATTCGGCACAACTGTTTTTTCCAACACAACTACGACAAATCCGCTTTCTTCAGATTTCTTCCTTTTGAAAATTTCCTCAATGGGAGTGATAATATGGGCAAAACAAGGTGCCGGTTCAAAATCAGAGGAAGTACGTACAATCAAGACTGATATAGCAGGAAATTGTTACATTACCGGTACATTTCGCAGCCCTAAATTTACACTGGGTTCACTTACTCTCGATAGCAAGGGTTTGGGGACAGCATTTATAATAAAATTAGCAACAGACGGTTCAATCATATGGGGAAAAGCTTTCGGGGGGCAGAGCGAGGAGATAGTGACGGGAATCTCTTTTGATGCCTCACAAAATGCGTATGTATGCGGAACTTTCCGCAGTGATATTGTGAATTTAAGCGGAGCTATTCAACTAATCAATAGCGGTGATATTTTTACTTCGGATATTTTTATAGCAAAGTT
>CAZGNO010000102.1:0-3905 GCA_964527785.1 uncultured Chitinophagaceae bacterium | reverse complement strand
GTTTGCTCCGAATGGTGATATACTCTCTGCTACAAGTGGAGGCAGCCAAAATAATGATATTGTTACCGGAATATCGGTTGATACTGACGGACAATTTCTTATAGCTGGGTATGCCCAAAGTGATACAATCAAATTTGGTGATAAAAAGGCAATTGTAACATCTATCAAAGATAGCGTTTCTGGTGGTTCTACAAATATGTTTGTAGCAAAATACGGTGACGGGGCAGTAGGAGTAGAAGAGGGGACTGATATCCGGTCAGGTAAAGTATTATGTTATCCACAGCCCGCTACTAGTGCACTTACTTTTAAATATACTCTGGGTAATCAATCACCGATAAGTATAGATATACTTGATATATTGGGTAATCACGTAGCTACAGTGATTCAAAATAATACTATTATTGGTGAGAATAGCGTCTTTTGTTCATTAGATATACCTACAGGAATATATTTCTATCGGCTGACGACTTCCCAAATATCGGAACGTGGTATGTTTCAGGTAATACGCTAAGTAGATTAAGATACTTGGGTAGCAATAAGTTCGAGTGATATAAATAAACCATTCAGAATAAAAAGAATATATAATGTGTGGAATTGCAGGAATTGTAGAAACTGTAGCAACCGAGCCAAGCATATCGGAAGATATCTTACGCTCAATGAGCGATGTTATTCGTCATCGCGGACCTGATGATGACGGTCAATGGATTTCACCCAATCACAGATGCGGGTTTGCATTTCGACGTTTGGCAATTATAGACCTTTCTCCTGCAGGTCATCAGCCGATGACTACTTCCGACGGACGTTTCACGATTGTCTTCAATGGCGAAATTTACAATCATGCTATTCTCAGGCGAGACCTTGAAGAACGTGGATATGAGTATCATTCCAAAACTGATACAGAGACTATTCTCTACGGCTATCGCGAATATGGTGAGAAATTTCTATCCAAAATGATTGGAATGTGGGGGCTTGCTATTTGGGATAATGACAAACAGGAACTTTTCTGTGCGCGAGATAGGGTAGGGATTAAGCCATTGTATTATAGTTATCAGGCAGGACGGTTTATATTCGGAAGTGAAATCAAATCAATCCTACAGCACCCGTCAATTTCAAGAGAGATGAATATCAAAGAAATGACAAACTATTTGTCATTTTCGATGACCAGCGAACGAGCCACACTATTTGAAGGAATTGAAAAGCTACCTGCCGGACATTTCTTACGACTAAAGGCAGACGGTACACTCACAACCGAACAATACTGGACACCATTAAAACCTAATACTCCCTATTCGACCCTTTCTGAGAAAGAAACAATTGACGAAATTATGCGTCTTTTGCGCCAAGCAGTTAAAGACAGAATGATGAGTGATGTACCGTTTGGAGTGTTCTTGAGCGGAGGTGTAGATTCGAGTACCAATGTTGCATTAATGGCTGAATTAATGGACAGACCGATAGATACATTCTCGGTAGGTTTCAAAGAGTTGGAGAAATATAATGAAATGGAATATGCCCGTAAGGTTGCCGGGATATTCAAGACAAATCACCATGAAGTGCTAATTGATGATAAGGATGCACTGCCTGTTCTGGAAGAACTTGCATGGCATGAAGACGAGCCGAATGGCGACCCTGTATGTATACCTCTCTATTTTTTGAGCAAGCTAACACGGGAATCGGGTACCACCGTTATTCAGGTCGGCGAAGGGAGCGATGAGCAATTCGTTGGGTATCCGTGGATGGTGCGCGAATTGAATTTTCACAATAGCTATTGGAAAAATTTTAATCGTTTGCCGAAGTTTGTGCAACGTGGAATTTATGCAGCCGCAAAACCAATTTTTCAATCACGAGGACAATATCTGGCATTGGATTATATCCGTCGTGCAGTTGAAAACAACCCGCTTTATTGGGGCGGTGCAGTTGACATTACTCCATCGTATTTAGAAAAACTGCTTATGCCTGGGTACAGTTCATACTCCCGCTTTCCTGTAGAGATGGCAAGCAGACTGAATAACGAAGCAACATCACATCAAACAAAAGATGATTTTATCCAGCAAATGGCATTCGTAGAGCTTTCGCATCGTTTACCCGAACTGCTGCTTATGCGAGTGGATAAAATGACTATGGCGCATTCACTTGAGGCACGGGTACCCTTTCTAGATCATCGTTTGGTAGAATTTTCAATGACTATTCCTGCAAATGTAAAGTTACCTGCGGGTGCGACTACCAAGCATTTACTCAAAAAAGGAGTAGAGCAGATACTGCCGAATGATATTATTTATAGAAGAAAACAGGGGTTTGATGCACCCGTAAAAGAGTGGCTGCGTAATCAATGGGCAGGCTATTCCGAGTCGAGTATTATTAATTCACGGCTAGTGAGAGACGGAATCTTAAATAAAGAATTTATTCATTACTTACTTAAAAGCCATAGAGCTAATAAAGGTAAATTTGATCGCCCGATTTTTGCACTTCTGAATCTTTGTTTGTGGCACAAAAGATATATAGCATAAATAGAAACTGGCCATTTCAATGAATCAGTTCTGATGTGATTTATTTTACAATCAATTGAAATTCTTTGTGTTGCTCATCCATCCAAAATTTCGAGTTGATGAAACTATTTTTATAGTTTCTGCCACATTACTTCTATGAAAGCTAACGATCGGTGGAAAATATATTCTGATGCCGAACTATTTACCATGCTTAGCGGCACATTGTTAGAAGTTGATGGAAGTTTCCATGAATTGTACCGACGTTATTCTGTTCGTATTTATGGATATTGCAGGCGGATGGTGGGCGATAGTGCGGCAGAAGATGTCTGCCAAGATATTTTCCTTTCATTCCTTGATCATGGCAAAAAACAAACGCCTGTAAATAATGTTGCGGCATATCTTTTTCGGATTGCACAAAACAAGACAAGACGACAGAGAGGTAATGAAGCTGAAAGAACGATGGAAGAATTCAAGGAAGAGTTATTCAGTGCTGCAAATCTTTCTCCTGAAGAACGTGAAACAAACCAATTGGTTTCTGCAGCAATGGAACTGCTTCCTGATGACTATCGTGAAACGTTGGCATTACAAGTTTATGGTGGTATGACGTATGAGGAAATTGCTGCTGTCAGACGCGTTCCTATTAGTACAGTTCGCAATCATATTCTTAGAGCCAAAAAGAAAATACGTGAATTATTACTTCCATTTTTTCAAGATGAATCAAAATAGATATTGCTTAAGATTCATCAACATGATATAATGGTATATTGAACAATATTGAGTTTATTTATGGAAAACCCTTTGTATTCTCCTTCAGAATTGATTGACCTCGTGTTGGATGGTGAAATAGACCATAATCAATCAAGTTCTCTTTTTACAACCCTTGCAACAGACAATGACTTGCAAGTAGAATTTCATCAAGCACTTGCAATCAGACGTGCAATGAGTAACGATGTGCAGGTAAGTGCACCGTCAGCAGAATTTACTAATGCTCTTTTCAATAGAGCCGGAGTTGGAATACCATCTGAAACTTCATCACCTTCATTTTTTGGTAAAATAGCTTTTGGATGGACTCATCTTGCTGCTACTGCTATTGTATCACTAGGTATTGGTGCTATTGCAACGTTTAGTTTAGGTGTCAATTCCCCTGATCCCTTAGTCCAAAATCCAAATCCTGTTCAGCTTCCAAAATTATACTCATTAAAAGTAGCCCCTGAAAATAAATTGATTTCAGAAAGTACAACCGCTATTAAAAATACAAATAAATCATCTGCTGTTAAAAAAGCATTATCGAATAATTATTCCAAAAAAATTCTTTCGCCTGTTCATACACCTATGAATACACAACCTAAGAATGAAAAAGAATGAGAAACTGATGATACGCAAGATTATATTGATTAGACCTTATCAACAACAAATTTACAC
>CAZGNO010000101.1:0-13936 GCA_964527785.1 uncultured Chitinophagaceae bacterium | reverse complement strand
TATATCTCACACTTCTCTTAAAATGCAAGCATGGCAATATATTCTCTTTGCTCCAGGCAATCAACGTAGGCATACTTACGCCGAATAACTTACTTACTTCCTTTCGTGTCATTAACTCAGCTGTCGGTTCGGGATCTGGAGGGTGTTGTAATTGGGGAGCATCTGCTAATACTTCCCTAACTGCGTTTTTAATCAAAACTTGAAGATCCTCACTTTGTATTACTACCATATTCATAAATACCTCACTCTGACTATAAAAAGGTTGATTAAACTAATTCTATTCAATTCATAAAGGTATACTAACTTGCATAAGAGGTGCAGCTTGTTTCGTGAGAACAGTATATGTTTAGTTAATATACACGCTCTGATCAAACAGCTCAAAAAAAAGCCCCGTTGTTAGGTTTAGTATAAACTAAACAACAATTTCGCGCAAATCTTATCTATTGATTATGAATATATTGCTCTAAGTAATATATTGCTCTAAGTCACATATATCAAGACGCAAATACATTAAACTACTTTAAAATTCTTATCGAGAACTCCTGTATTTTTAAGGCGGATAGTGCAAGCACTTCTGGAGGTATTGAACATATCTGAAAGTGCATTTACAAGCAAGTGTAGTTTTTGAAAGTCACCACTAAATCTAATATTTGACAAATTGCTAAAATAGTCGGGGATTATCTTAAATCTATCCATATACTCATGAGCAAGACTGGTAAAGTTATCTCTTGGCATAAGTAAGTACCTTGCAAAATTGTTTGCTTGCATCTCTAAAGTATCTATTTTTTTATTTGCTGTTTGTGGCACTCTTTTACCATCAACTATATCCCGATGAAGATCAAATGAAAATTTATACTCACCGTTACTATTATTAAAATTGGGGTTCTGCCTTAAAAACATGGGACGATGCAAAATGCAGTGTCCTATTTCATGTGCAACTGTGAAATTTTCACGAGCTTTATTCTGCATTCCATTAAAAATGAGAATACTATTATTAATAACATCAAATTTACCTAAGATTTCTTCACATAGTCCCTCTTGATTGGTGAAATCGAAATACGACAACATATCTGAGTGAACGAGAAAATCAAGATAACTTTCAGTGTCAAATCCGAAGTCTAAAGCACTCCCCAAATGTTCTTTCAAGTTAGAACGCAGTTCGTCTGCACGATACTCTAAAGCATCCATTGTTATCCATTCTGGCTTAATCATTTCTTTGCACTCCTAAATAATTCAAAAACTTGTTCTTTTTTAACTTCGCCTTTTAACAGACCTTCTATTATTGTACTTGTCAATGAGCTTGATAATTTATGTGCAAGAAGTGTAAGATCTGTTTCATCAACATTTAACTCATGAGCAATCTTGCTTAAGTTTTCTTCAGAAGGAAGACCGGAAACACTAACCTTGTTATTTTCAATCTGTGATAAATAACCGGCAGAAAGTCCTACTCTACTTCCAAGTTCTCGTAATGAGAGTTTTTTTTTCTCCCGTAGCTCTTTAATTCTTTCACCAAGTGTTTTTTCTTTTTCCATGCAAGTTACCCCTAAAGTATGACGATATTGTTAATGTTGTGTTATTATAAACAAAAATAGTGAAAAATTTATTACATCCAGCAAATATATTTTACAAACTAAATTAAAATGTGATAAAGGAAGAATACATAAGTGACATCTCAACTTACTGTCATGTGATTATCATTCACTCAGAGCATTTAACTAAAATCATTTGACTTGATTTAATAAAAGCTGAACATAACGAATACCAAACATTCGGCTATTTGATTGTATCAGATTCAACGATTAAGTTCTCAGCCAACATTTTTGCCTGCATGATAACAGTCTCGACAGCTTTCTCTTGTAAATCAGGTGGATAGCCATGCAAACGTAGAATTCTTCGTATATTTCTTCTCAAAGCAGATTGTACGCTCTCTTTAATAGTCCAGTCAATAGTAGTGCTATTACGAACAGTTTTGAGTAGTTCTTGCGCTATATGTTTTAAAGTCTCATCACCTAAAATTGAAACAGCACTATTACTAACCTCTAATGCAGTGTAAAACGCATATTCTCTAAAATCAAGTCCTAACTTTTCGCCTTTTTTATCCGATTCCTTAATTTTGGCAGCAAAGGGTATTAAAACCTTTTCTAAAAATTCTACAGTATCAATCATTCCATTATGGTATCGTTGAATAGCATCTTCAAGCATTTCGGAGAACTTTTTACTTTCAACCAAGTTGATTTTTGTCCGCTTCTTTATTTCATCTTTGAGAAGTTTCTTCAATAATTCTACAGCTAAATTCTTTTGTGGCAGATCCTTTAACTCTTTTAAAAATCGTTCGTCTAATATCTCAATAGTTGGTTTCTTGATTCCGGCAGCATCAAAAATGTCAATCACTTTATCTGCTGTAATAGCTTCAGAAATGATTTGTTTGATTGCTGTTTCTATTTCTTCATCACTTTTACCGCCTTCGTTACGATCGGATATTTTCACTAACCGTGCTTTGATAGCTTGGAATAACGCTACATAATCCCTTATAGCCATTGCTTTGTCATGAGGTACTGAAATAGCAAATGCTTTCAATAAGTTTTTTGTATTCTCAACAAAACTTTGCTCTCCATTCTCCTGACTAAAAATGTAGTCCACAATAACAGGAATAAATCTTAATTTTTCTTCGGATGAAAGTGTAAAGAATTTCATCCAATCAAAATATCGTAACTGATATTCAATAGCTTCGTATAATTCTAACATCTTGGCAACTGCCAATTCTTGGTCAAGAGTTGGTTTGCCTTCTCCACCACTTGCTGTATATTCCGCTAAAGCATGTTTTAATTCTTGAGCAATACCTAAGTAGTCCACCACCAAGCCCCCTGCTTTCCCTTCTGTGAAAACACGGTTTACTCTTGCAATAGCTTGCATCAAACTATGTCCTCTCATCGGTTTATCCACATACAATGTATGTAAACAAGGAGCATCGAAACCAGTAAGCCACATATCCCGTACAATAACCAACTTCAAACTGTCAGCAGGATTTTTTAATCGTTCGCCAATCGCTTTTCGCCTTGGCTTGTTGCGTATATGGGGTTGCATATATAAAGCATCACTTGACGACCCTGTCATAACTACTTTTAATGCTCCTTTTTCATCTTCATCGGAATGCCAGAACGGACGGATTTTAATAATTGCATCATAAAGTTCAACACATATCCGTCGGCTCATACACACGATCATTGCTTTGCCGTCTAATACTGCATTACGTTGTTCAAAGTGAAATACCAAATCTTCTGCAATTTTTTTGATTCGATTTGGATTCCCTACAATTGCTTCGAGTCGTGTCCACTTTGCCCGTAATTGCTGACGGATCGTTAATTCTTCACCTTCGGTAAGCTCTTCAAACTGTTCATCCAATTTTACTTTTTCATCTTCTTCAAAATGCACTTTCGCCAAACGGCTTTCATAAAATATCGGAACGGTTGCTCTATCATTTACTGCTTGTTGTATATCGTAAATATCCACATAATTTCCGAAAACAGCTTGTGTGTTCCGGTCATTACTTTCGATTGGAGTACCCGTAAAACCAATAAAAGAAGCATGAGGTAAAGCATCCCGTAAATGCTTGGCAAAGCCGTCTATAAAATCATATTGGCTACGGTGTGCTTCATCAGCTATTACTATGATATTCTTACGTTCGCTTAGTGACTTTACTTCTGCTCCAATATACTCTATACCGGATTCTGACATTCCATTAGTTACTGAATGAGTATTGTCAATCTCAACTGGCATGAACTTTTGGATAGTTGTAAACACAATACCGCCTGAAGCTACACTTAACAAAGTTCGTAAATGTTTCCTGTCTTCGGCTTGCTGTGGTTCTTGTCGTAAAAGCTGTTGGCAATTGGTAAATGTTTCATAGAGTTGGTCATCCAAATCGTTTCGGTCTGTCAAAACAACAATGGTAGGATTATCCAAAGCAAGTACCAACTTACCCGTATAGAACACCATACTTAAACTTTTACCGCTTCCTTGTGTATGCCATACTACACCTGCTCTGCGGTCACCAGTCTCGGTTGCTGCGGCTTGAGTGGTTGTTACAGCTTTGTTTACAGCATAGTATTGATGATAGGCAGCTACTTTCTTGAGAGTTTTATCTTTACTTTTTTCAAAAACAATGAAATGATGGAGTATATCCAATAGGGTTTGCTTATTCAGCATACCGGAAAACATTACTTCCATTTGCGGTTGCAGGGTATCGGCAGTGGTACGCCCATCTTTCGTTTTCCAATTCATAAAACGTCCCCAGTCGCTCGTAACTGTCCCGCAAAGAGCTTCCCATCCATCGCTAACTATCAACAATTCATTGTAAGTGAATAGCGAAGGGATTGCTTGCTTATAGGTCTGCAATTGATTAAAAGCGGTCTTCACTGTAGCATTTTCATCCGGTGCATTTTTTAATTCAATTACTACCAATGGCAAACCATTGATGAATAAAATTATATCAAGACGTTTATTCTGATTACCTTCAATAATTGTGAATTGATTAACTGCTAAAAACTCATTTTGTTCTGGTAGCTTGAAATCAACGATATATACTTTCTCACCGCGAATACCATCAGAAGTTCGCACTTCTACATCAACACCTTCGGTAAGGTATTTGTGGAAGTTCTCGTTATTGATGAGGGGATTAGGGCTGTCGGTTCGAAGGACTTTTTTTAAGGCATCCTCTTTGGCATCTTGGGTAATAGCTGGATTGAGCTTATCAATTGCATCTCGCAAACGGGTAATCAAGACTACGTCGTTGTAATGTCTTTCTGGGTGTTCACTATCAGGTGAAATATCAGTACCAGAAATGTGAGAATAGCCCAAGTTTAGCAGGTAGTTGATTGCAATTTGTTCTATGTCGTTTTCGGTGATAATGTTAGACATTTATTTTTTCAATATAGATGGGGGTTGCAGGTCAATGTATCAATATTCGCTGCTTTATAGTCCTTGTCATTGGTGAGCAATATACAAGCGTTTTCTTGGCAAGTCAATACAATAGCTTTATCGGTGAAATCGAGGGGTTGTATTGATAAGAAGGATTGTATCTCTGTTTTTGAAAATGCTTTACCGACTACACTAAATCTACTGAGTATATCTTTCTCAATTATAAAATGAATGTCAGATAAATCTTTCTTTCCATCTGTACTGTCTCTGTATTGCTTATAAGGGAGGTTTATCTTGAGAAGTGAGTGTCTATCTAAGTATCTTTCGTATTCGAGATGACGAGCTCGGTTAATAATCTCAGAAACAACTAAAAAGTCAACAAGAAATTCATTGTTTTGTTTTCTTAAAGTGTTAAATACTTTTGCATATGGCTTCTCCCATGTTGAACCACTTGACCAAAACAAATAAATAAGGACATTGGCATCAAAAAACACTTTTCGGTTTTGAAGCGCAGCGATATTCTTATCTGAGTATCTTGTTGCCATTTTATTCACCTAAAATTTCATCAATACTTTTTTGCATGGCATCTGGGTCTTTATAATATTGTTTAGCTGTAGTTACAACCCTTTTTAGGGAAATCGAGCCACTTTTTGTGAGACCTTTGACAGTTAAATTCTTTTTAATAAGTTCTTCCGAGAAAGTTCCGTAGAGTTGACCAATTGCAGTATTCAGAAATGCAGTTGTCAACATTTCAACATTAAGAAAAGACAACGTTACTTTTCGGTTCTCATCAAAAAACTTTTTAACCAATTCAAACACCTTCTGCCCATCTTCTGCTTCTACACAAAAGGAATCCCCAACGATATTGATGATGTTTATAACTGTGTTTTCGGTTTTCATATAATGTATTTCGCTATTTTTTAGATTCACCTTTAAGGCTGTATGAGCTGCCGTCGTTTGTTCGTAGCTGCAAATTTACAATTGTTCCGGGAAATGAGCCGTTAAAAATTTTCGTTTTTTCACCGTGTGTCCCATACTCGTAGTAACCGTCATCGCTTATTATTTGCAGCATACCCTTATTCTTCTTTATAAATTCTTTCAGTAAGGCAAGTCCAATGCCACCCGGCATTCCCACCTTAGTAGTATGACCGTCAACAGTTGCCCATTTAATTGCCTGAATGGAGGTTAAATCCCTATTAAATCTTTCATTTACTTTTCTTTTAAAGCCAATACCTGTATCAACCAACGTAAACTCAATAATATCTTTTTTGGGAAAAAATTGACCACATGTGTATATATGCTGTGTATCACTATGCATTTGTGCGTTTACGAAAATCTCATATATAGCTTCAGACATTTTGTGCTTTAGCAAATTAGACATAGCAGGAAGCTCAGTTCTTCCTATTAGCTCGTTAAAAACGTAATTATTAAAGAACTTACCGTCCGTGGGTTTTAATTTTAGAAAACGGATAGTTGTATGATTATTATCAGGTAAACGAGGATAGCCGAAATAAGAAAGAAAGTCATTTTTGAGAAGTATGGTTTTAACTACCGGATCAATGTGATTAAACTTGGCGGTATTAGCATCTTCTATAAACAAATCAAGAACGCTTCCTAAAACTGCACACATATTTGCAGAGAACCATTGATACACATCAATCGAAATAGTATCTAGGAAGTCACCTTTATGTTTCTGATGGAGATTAATTATTTCCTGATAATCCGCAAAGGTACTATGTATGTTCGTTAAATGTGTCATTTCACTTCAATCTTTCCGGTCATTAGTTTGGGTAATAGACTGTCGCGGAGTTGGGTTAAAGTTTTAGTTTGAATTTTAGTTTGAATAATTCTCTCTAACAATGGAGAAAGAACTTCATCTGCCAGTTTTAAAATTTTATCATCTGGAACATTAATCATGGATTCAGTTAAATGCCTTCTTTGAATATGCCCCATTGTAGTAGCCTTTCCCTCTGCAATTGACTGGTAAATCGGTAAGAAGTGTTTTGTCCAATAGTAATACATCCACTTTGGAAAAACTTTTGATGAAACCTTAAACAAATGTTGATTCAATGCTCCTTTTCCTTCACACCAAATGACAACATCTAAACTTCCACTCCATGAGAATAAAATATCACCATCATTTATGATATATTGCTTAGGAATATTAGAACCTGCTTTGTCAGAAGATGTAGTTATTCCTTGTCGTAGCTCTCTAATTTTGATTACAGGCAGGTAGTCTAGTTCATTTTGCTGTGGAAATTTTTGAAGAGCAAGCCCATTCAAAAATTCAATAGAAACATCAATCGGCTCCGTTCTCCACCCCTTTGGCAAACCATCCGCCAATTCACCATCAAAGCCGGGAAAATTGAAATTTACAAACCATTCTTTGAAAATAGCTTGTGCCAATGCTTCGAGAGTTTGATTCATTAGTAGGTTGAGTTCTATTTTGCCATCTATAGAAGAGAGAATTGATGCAATAGATTGCTGTTCCTTAATGGGGGGTATCAGTAATTCTAAATTCTTTATTTGTGTAGGTGAAATGTTTGCTTGATTTGCACTTCCAGCAGCACTTGTTACTAAATCAACTTGTGTTTCAAATTTTGAAATAAAATAATACAAGAAATCATTATCAAATACGGTACTGTTTTTTGAATACAGCTTACCAACTCGTTGATTTAATAATGCAGGAAAATCAAACTGATACTTACCAACTTTACCAACTGCTGATGCTATTTGATTTAGATGAGAACCCGTCATTGAAATAAGAATATCACCTTTTTTAACGATAAATTGTTTTAACTTATCATCAATATTCCCTTCGTAATATTGAGTATCATCAATTGATATTCTTGGAGATATAATATTTTTAATTTTTATTACTGGAATTCCTTTGTCAGAAAAATCAGACGATTTAAAAGCGTATCCATTTTGCAAATCAGCAACCTCACCAAGTTTACTTAATTTCCATCTATTAGGGATAAATTTAGGAGTATTTTCTTGAATGACAGTATATTCTTTTTTTATATTCATTTTAAAATTTTCAGGCAGCGTATTCCAATCATGCACATCTACACTAAATGGCAAATCCGATTCGTCAAATTGTTCTCTTAGTTCAGATAATTTTGTTTTTTGTTCCGGCTGTATAAATGCAACCAAATCCAAATCTGATTCAGGTCGTGAAGTAAACTTCACACGAGACCCAAAAGCCCATACAGTTGTATTAGGCAAAACCTTTTCGAGCAAAGATTTTACCAGATGTCTTTGTTCTGCTGTTAGGTCTATTTTTTGAATTACTCCCATATTTTTCCGGTCATTGTAATATACAAGTCTATCGCATCAGAGATGAAATCCGTAGCAATTTCTAATACTACGTTCGCTTTACCCTCTGAATAATCATGCGAGGTATCATTACGGGCATCGGCATATTTTATCCATTGTGCTATATCCGAAGTGAAGAGTTTATTTTCAAAAGTTATTCGGAAAATCGGTTTGGGGCTATTAACTACTTCGCTAATTCCAAAATCTTCTACTAAATATCGCTTGAGAACTTTCCACAAACAATCAAAACAAATCTCGAACCGCTGAATAACAGATTCTGCAATCGCTTCTCTATCGAGTTCGCTTAAATCGGTTCTTTCATCAGCCATCTTGAAATTATTAAATTGAAGTTCAAGATGCTTTAATGATTTTTCAAATTTATCGTAATCAATCATAATGTTCCCTGTAGTATTTACCTTTTTTCATTATGTAGTTCTAAATAGACAATGTATTCATTCATAATATCTAATGCAATATACTTTCCGTTTTGAAGAGCAGCAATATCATCGTTTGTCAGAGAGATAGTACCAGCTTCCCATCTTTTACCAAACGGCTTCTCAGTAGTTTCTGTATCGGGTTTCTTTTCAACAATGGCTTTAGTATCTGTACTCATATCTTATACCCAATTTTTGCAAGATTGGTTTTAATTGCTTCATCCAAAGTAATTGCCTTTTGCATCTGCTCTTTCAGTGTGGCTGTTAATTGCTGCATCTTATCTTCAAATACTACTCCATCGTCTTCTGCTTCTTTGAAATCAATATATCGTCCGGGAGTAAGGATATAGTTATTTTTTCTTACTTCCTGAATGTTCGCAGTTTTGCAAAAACCCGGAGTGTCTTTATACTTTTCCTGAAAATCTTTGCCTCTCCAATTGTGATATGTATCAGCTATTTTAGAAATGTCATTGTCAGTGAGCTCTTTTTGTTTCCTGCTAATCATTGTACCAATTTCACGCGCATCAATAAATAGGATTTCATTACTACGATTGCGGAACTTACCATTGGTTTTATTCCTTGCCAAAAACCACAAACACGCCGGAATCTGGGTATTATAAAACAACTGAGCGGGTAAAGAGACCATACAATCTACTAAATCATTTTCGATGAGTTTTTCTCTTATTTGTCCTTCTGTGGCAATGTCACTACTCATACTACCATTTGCCAATACAATACCGGCAGTGCCATACGGTGCAAGTTTGCTGATAAAATGCTGCAACCAAGCGTAGTTTGCATTCCCTGTAGGTGGAATTCCATATTTCCATTTGTGTGTTTCTGCCTTGTTAATGCTATAATCACTTACATTAAAAGGAGGATTGGCAATTACATAATCAACTTTCAATTCAGGAAATTTATCATTCATCAATGTATCGCCTAACTCAATATTAGCATCAATACCACGAATTGCCAAATTCATTTTTGCAAGCTTGTATGTCGTTGGATTGCTTTCTTGTCCAAAGATAGAAATTTTACCTCTGCGGTGTTCGTGCATTTCAATGAACTTTTCACTTTGGACGAACATTCCGCCACTACCGCAACAACCGTCATATACTCGTTTCTCCGGTTCAGGACTAAGCATTTCCACTAATATCTTAACAATACTTTGAGGGGTATAAAATTGACCGCCTTTTTTACCTTCTGCATCGGCAAACTGTCCGAGAAAGTATTCAAATACAAATCCTAAAACATCTTTACCTTTTCCACTCCCATTGTTACTAAGCGTTATTGAACCGATTAAGTCTATAAGCTCACCGAGTCTTTGTTTGTCTAAAGCAGGTCGTGCATAATCTTTAGGTAATACACCTTTAAGTGATGGATTGTCTTTTTCAATGGAATCCATCGCATCATCAATATCTTTGCCGATAGTAGGTAGTTTGGCTCTGCCTTGCAACCATTTCCAACGTGCAGAAGGTGGGACATAGAAGACTCGTTCGGCAGTGTATTCATCCTTGTCTTCCGGGTCAGCACCTGTTTTATCTTTTTCGGAATCTAATTTGATATATAATTCTTCAAACGCATCAGATATGTATTTTAGGAAGATAAGTCCAAGTACCACGTGCTTGTACTCGGCTGCATCCATGTTGTTGCGTAATTTATCAGCTGCACTCCAAAGTGTTTTTTCAAGTTCTATATTATTGGTCATATTTGTCTATCTATGTTTAACTGTAATTAATCAAAATACGAAAAAATATCGGTTTGCAGTTATGATACTTTGGTGAATTTGTAAAATGCCAATATTTGCATTTCAGCCGGATTCAAATAGAATTCAATTGATACATTCATTAACAATAACGTTCTTCTGTTATATCAATATCGTCATTCAAATGACGTTCAGCACAGACTGAACATGCCGTAGCAATCTCATTTTCAGTTTGATTGTCGAATTGCCATCGCATTTGAGGATCACCATAAATCTTGTTTAGCTGAAATTTACTCAGCATCCATTCTTCAAACCTTTTAACAAGTGCTTCATTCTCAATTTTTCGATGTCCTTGTTTTTGTTTAATGATTTCTTTTAGGTCATCCGGTATAGTTTGAGCATCATCTCCAAAATAATAGAAGTGATTTGATAGCAATGCTTTCTTTCCTTTCAAATCTACTTCTCGATTACCCTCATTATGAAAGCCTCCTCTTTGAGCAGGGTGTTCGATATTATCTGAATAGTCGTAGATACAATCTCCCATGCGAAACTGCCAATCTGTTGATTGCCAGTTTGGGATTTTGTTAGGCAATGAAATTTTGCAGAACTCATCATACTGCTGTAAAGATTTAATATCTGTAATTTTCATTGCATAGATTAATTTGCCGGAAAAATCCTGATACTTGCTTTTACTACACTCCGCATTTACTGACCCAGTCCCAATTACCCAGTCGTTGAGTGACGCATTACTTCTGATTACAGGTTTGCAAATTGTTAAAGTACAGATACCCCATAATGGATTAGGTGCTGCTCCGCAGTCATACGGTAAAACGTATGAGTAGATTTTAGTCATTTTTTGTCTCCTTTTGTAAATTGATATAAGTTAATTTCACAAATCTACCTACTTTTACCTTAATGTGTACTTATTAATGAAGTTGGAGCTTCGTTTCGTGTTTCAGAAATGCCATTCATAAAAACAAAACCCTATGAATGCGAATGTTAGTACCGGGCAATTTGATAATGGTACTCACCGAACGATTTTTTTAAACTGGATGTTCAGTTATCCATCATCAACAGAAATACAATCAGCCAGCAAATATCTGAGTAGGTATTTGAAACCATAAAGATAGTAATCAAAAGCACCTCCGCAAACAAAGTAAACCTTCGACTATCTATGAAAACAAACATGGATAAGCCGCTTCGGATAAAAAGTAGCTTGTAACGCGAAGATTTCGCTGATTCTATTACTATTTTTCTATTTGGATTCACCGTTACCGGAACTTTTCCATTTTCAAATGAATTATAGCGGGTAAAATTCTCATGAATCTATATTCTCCTCACACTCCAAACCGGCAAAAAAACATTCAAACACAATACATGGTCGTTTTATGCGTTTTTCAATAAAAAAAGTGCTGAAATTTTGAAAATTTCGCCTGTTTGTCATTGTAAAAACTATGAATTTTACAGTTTTGGTCATAAATCACCAAAAATAAACCGCCGTTTTATATTCATTTCATAGTCAATTTCACTCACTTTCAAGTCATTTCACGTCGTTTCACACTCACAAGATGAATTTAACCCACATTTTAGCACTAAAAACAGCAAAAAAACAAACTTTTGTATCAAAATTCAAAGAAAACCAGTATGGAAGGACGAAAACTGAAGTTCCTTTTGCAACAAATCGGACTAAATCCTAAGCAATTTTGAAAAATGACAGGAAAATCTGAATCCACAATAAGAAGATGGACTGAAGCAGAACGTGTTGGCATGATGTACGAAGTGATTCTCGAAGAATTTATCGGAAAAAAGCGATTTGCGGTGATTGAGGAAGAGTGGCAACAATTGGAAAAGGAAAGAAATAGATTTATTGAAGAATCAAGAGCAAGAAGTAGGCAGGGCTAAATTGAGAAAAACAACAAATTGACAAGGGTAATTCTCCATTTGACAAAAAGACAGCCCCAGTTGATTGAGATACAATTTAGTTTGATTACCAAAGTACTAAATGGTAGTTTGGGGCTAAAAAGGAAGTACTATGTCCAAATTTGAGATGCTGAATCGGCAGATAAGGGAATTAAAAAACCGAATTGAACATTTGGAAGCTGAGAGGGAAATACTTAACACAGTGATTGATACAGCAAATAAAATGTTAAACACAAATATCCGAAAGAAAGTATTTGTTTCTGTTTTTCTGCATTACAAGCATAGAACCGGAAGTAGACGGAAGTGTTATACAGTCATAAAAGTATCGCAGGTTTTAGGATATAGCCGGAAATACTACTACGAGATTTGCAAAGCAGAGCAAAAGAAATCAGCCATAGAAAATCAAGTCTTGGCAATAGTACAATCTGAGCGGAAAATCTTGTTTCGATTAGGCGGTAAAAAACTATATCATAGAATAAAATCATTGCTTGATGAGCAAGGTATTAAATTCGGTCGTGATAAACTATTCATCCTTTTGGAGAAGCACCAATTATTGATTACCCGTAAAAAAAGGTTTATCAAGACTACCACGAGTAACCATTTGCTTAGAAAGCATCCGAATTTGATAACGGCTACTAAAGTAATTATGCCGGAACAAGTATGGGTAAGTGATATTACGTATCTGAAAACGAAAAATGGGTTTTGCTACCTTAATATGGTTACTGATGCCTATAGTCGTAAAATTATGGGATACACTGTTTCTTCTTCTCTCAGTGCCGAAGCGATGATTGCTGCATATCAAATGGCTCTCGCAAATAGAGTTTATCAAAATAATCCGTTAACACATCATACCGACAGAGGGGTGCAATATTGTAGTCGTGGCTACATAGCATTGTCGAATAGTAATAAAGTTTTAATCAGCATGACCGAACACGGCAATCCTTACGAAAACGCATTAGCGGAACGCATGAACCGGACGATAAAAGAAGAGTTTGGTTTAGGAACTATTCTTCCGTCTTTACAAGCAGCACAAATATTGGTAGCTGAATCAGTTCTCCTATATAATTCCAAACGTCCACATTGGGGACTAAAACTGAAAACGCCGAATCAGGCACATTCCCTTCCAATTATCTCAGTAAAAGGGAATGGAAATGGCTAATAATGTGTCCGGTTATTTCAGGACAATTCAGAAATAAATCTCGCTAATCTATTATCCATCTGTCGCACCCCGTAATTACTCGTCCCGCTTTCGGCATCTTTCTCCTTATCAATATAATTTTTACGGGTATCCAATCCCGTCTTGGCAATTGGGTCTCCGAACGGCTCAAAATCATATTGAGAAATGACACCTCCTGTATCATTCAATACAACTCTCGTACTTCCTAAATGGTCAACTATCTTATATTCTTGAGAACTATCAGGGCGGGTAGTAATGAGTGCTGAACCTCCATTACCATACGACAAATACTCAGTAGGATAAAAATGTACCCGATGCCCACTGTCAAGACAGACATTAGGTACGGAAGTTTCCCGTCCATTATAGACAGCAAGTTGCTGCTTGTTACCACCAAGCAGATAGTACGTCCACAGATGATTAGTATTTACTAATCCATCCAATGGGGCTACCGTATGACGCTTACTTTCG
>CAZGNO010000100.1:0-13963 GCA_964527785.1 uncultured Chitinophagaceae bacterium | reverse complement strand
AGATTCTTCGTTGCACTCAGAATGACGGGCTATGTAAGAGATGTCATTTACAGCGTAGTCGAAGTGTTCAATTACTTGCCAAATTATGGATATTAATTATGACAATTATTTTTGTCTCAGCACTTACTTATCTTGAATGAATTTGATCCGAATCAATTGACGCTATTTTATGATGAGCACTTTCTCGGTGAAGTCAGAAAAATCACTGATTACTTTGAGTGCATATACTCCTGACGGGATATTCTGCAAATCAATCGTGTAAAAATTATTGTCCGTCTGTATTTCAGAACTGCCAACTTTCACACCAAGTGCATTTACAAGAACTATTTGATTGATATTCTTGGCGTTACTGCCAAGATTTATCGAAAGTATTTGATTAGCAGGGTTCGGGTAAATTTTGTAATCAGCAATATCATTGGGTGAAACATCAATACTGTTTGGCTCACAGATTGAGATACCCGGATTCAATTCTATCGGGTTACCCGATTCGAGCATTCGTTCAGAAAATCCACTAAAGTCCGACGGGTAAAATTCAGCACGATACACACTGTTTGCTGAAACATTATCACCCTGTTTTGCAATCCCTGATATTGAAACAGGATTTTTATAGCCCCATACTTTTTTATTATCCGGTGTGATTTCAAATATGAGACCGTTAAAACCTGAACATATCAATGTATTGCCATTTGGTAATCTCTGAGCAGCAGAATAATTGGGTGAGAAAAAATCGCCACGAACAGAGTCTGTGTAAATCCAGTCCTGTTCAACAGGAGCAAATGGCTTGCCCTTCTCAAGCGGATACATACCGTTTTGATCTATTGGAGGATTAATTATATCAACAGAAGAGTACGTAGCCGAACCGCGTGAACCATTGTTAAAAACAAGGATTTTTCCACTGTCAACCAGTCCCCGCTCTATCCAACGGGCTGAATGCTGTCCAAATAATTTTCTGTCTGCCGGAGTTCCACGGTTGTAACTTTCGGGATTACCCCACCGGTAAAGCAAATCTCCGCCCTTCCCATACTTGCCTCCGGAATTTGTAGCTGCTTGTTTTGTTGTAGTGCTGTGATCTATTATCCATACTTCGTCAAACTTATATGCGCTCACCAGTATTTGGTCAAGCTCAGGATTATAGTCTACAGAATTAACATGGAGCCAGTCAGCGATTTTAAAATTCAAACCATAGTTGATATTGATTCGTTCAGGTTTATCGGAAATAACGCCAAAATTACTTTTTGTACTGTCATAGCTTTGCACTAAATGGTCGTAAGAGTTCCATTCCCAAACGATCTCACCTGTATTCAAACCTGTGGGCGCAATTTCTACAATAGATTCGAACCAACAGATGTCATTTGTTTTAGCCGTATCTCGTCCTAAATCAACAGTTTCCTTGTATGTCTTTGATTTCCATACAATCGCAAGAACATTACCGTTAGGCATTGGTTTTATATCATGATGCTGACATATCATAGTATCAGAAATCTGATATGACCAAAGAATAGTGCCGTCCCAACTAATCTTCTCAATCAGACCGCCTGAACCGCCTCCAAGAATGAACGTAGGGTTATTGACAGAACCGGGACGAAGAAGAGAACCGTCATTCAGCAGATAAGCACTGAGACCCGGTTTGGTTGTGCTTTCCCAAGTATGTACTTGTTTCCCGCATTTATCAATAAGGTAGGTTGTGTTGGAATATAAAGGTGCAAATAACACATAACCGTCTTGATGCCCTTGTGAATCATACTGCAGCAACCCGACGGTTGGCGCTTGGGCATTTAAGTTTAACGTACATAAGCACAGAGTAACCAATGCCAGGGTTAAAATTCTTAATGTAAACAGTTGAATATGTAAAGAAGTATGTATTGTTTTGTTTTTCATATAATTAGAGACAGGTGAAGTTTATGTAGACAGAGAAATAAAAAATAGAATTAACTATTTTTGTGGAATACTTATTGATGTCCTTTTAGTAATGACAATAATCAGTTCTATTTACTTACATTCTCGAAAACTATTTATCACCTTTTTACATTCATCTTGCTGAGTAACTTTCTAGTGGTATTTAGAGAGTTGATAATTGTAGGTAGATGAATCGTTGGCGGTTAGAAAACAATCAGATGCATAACAGCTCAGCAGCACAGATTGTTCATAGGTGAGTTTAGTTAGGCACTTTATATAAATTATCAAATGGTTTGCGCGTGAGTAATCTAAAAGGAAACGTACAATTGGGGACGCTCAATGACAATAACTTTTTGTGCTTGATTTTCTCAACAGCACGTAATTTTAAGCTGATACAAACTTGCATCGGAATAAGGTATACGCTAATCTGATTAGTAGGATAGTTGCAAACAGAGTACGAGGGAGATGCTGAATGCACCAAAATAAAATTGATGATCATATCAAAAATCTGTAAAAGTTGATTTGAATCAATTTTTTTGATAAATTGTGAAACTAAATCGAACGAATTTGACACATTACTTAAAGAAAGAGAATAAAAGATGAGCAGTAAAGCCACAGTAATCATAAGTATCTTATTGGTATTATCGTTGCACTCATGTGCAGTTTCCCCGGGGAAGCAAATAGGTGAGTCCGGTTGCGAATGTTTGAAGAAGAGTGCCGGCAACAAAGAGAAGATACAAGAATGCTTGGGACTGTTTCAAGTTCAGATTATGGAAGAAATGAAACGCCAAAACTCACTGGGAACAGTTGTTAATAAAGATGCTGATGAAGCATTCCAGTTGTGGAAAAAATGCTCGGACGAAATTATGGGGGGTGATTCGATGAATGTGATGCCACCCATGCAAAATCCGATACAATCAAAGTAATAAGAATCGAAAGTAATAAGAATCGGTTGAATTTTAAAAAATACAGAAAAAACACATATAGTGTGTGGATAAAAAAAGATTGCATATTGTCTGTAGAAATGCTAAATTTGCTCTAATACCCTTAGACGGTGTTTTGGATTGTGGTGCGTATTGGATTTGATGTGGTTCGTAAATGAATTGATTGCAAAGGGTTGAAGCGATGTAGTGTGCAGGAATGCACTTGAATGTTGTGAGTTAGTGTAGTATCCCGAAGGTGTACTGCTCTAAATTTATGACGAGTGATTGATGAAATCGTAAGAAGAAATTAGATTGTAAGTAATAAAAATTAATTGAAATAGAATCACATTATACTTGTTTTTTAACAATCCTATTCACAGGAGAAAATTATGGAACGTAATCGTTACCTCTTAGCAAATTGCTTGAGGTTGTCAGTAGCTACTGCTATTGTTGCAATTATCGGTTTTTTTGCACCTCAGTCAGCTTCATCGCAGGGTATTAACTGCCCGCCAACAGCATGGTATCCTAATTATGGTGGTACATGTAATGCTATAACCAGAGTTTCGCTGGGTGCATTGAACAACAATACATCGGCAAACGGTTGCTCCGATGGTGCTACAGATTATACGGCTTCAGGTCTTCCTGAGCCAACGATAATAGCTACCATTCCGGTTACTCTGCAAGTTGATACAAAACAATTGTGGACTAGCTCGGGTACTCCGGGTTTCTTGTATGTTTGGATTGACTCTGATAGAAACGGTACTTTTAATGAAAATGCTGTTTATTCAGGTCCAAATACTCAGCAATATACACTTAGCGGAAACACAAATGTTAATAACATCGTCATTACTTTGCCTTCATCTGCAGCCACAGGAAGAACAAGAATGCGTGTTAAATACGGTGCATATTACTATTATGGAACTCCGGCAGATCCATGTTCAGGTCCTGCGATGGGTGAAGTTGAAGATTATATCGTAACAATTGCTCCTCCGTCACCTGACCCATCTCCTACCGGTTTGGTATTGACTGCACCTGCTTCCTCAACGCCGCAAAGTGCACCTGTTGCATCAGGAAATTATGACCTCGGATTTAATTTGAAAAACATAAGCGGTTCAGGTTTGGTTTCTGTTCAAGTTGATTATACTTTTACCGGACCTACAAGCGGTTCCGGTTCATTTACATGGAGTGCCGGTCCTTTGGCAAGTGGTGCGAACACACTTGTGAAGTTCCCGTTGCTTTCTGATGTACCTCTTACAGATGCACTCAACCCATATAACATTACCGTTACCTTGTCCAATCCTGTCGGTACACAAGGACCCGGCGACTCTAATCCTAATAATAATTCTTTGACTGCATCACTTGCACCTGCACTTACAGGTGGTACTGCTGCAAATCCAAAAATTTATTATGTTGGTGGTTCGGTTGTGCCCGGTGCATGGTTTCCAAATTTAACAAATGTTGGTACTGCGTTGACATTCGGAGGTCTTTTAGGTGCGGTAGAATTCCGTGTACGCCCCGGTACATATAATGATCAGATATTGCTCGGTCAGGTTTCGCAAACAATCTCCGGTATTCCCGGTGCAAGCCAAATTACACCGATTGTTTTCACATCTGATGCAGCAGCAGGCGGTAATCAATCAAATGTAATAGTGAGCTCACCTAATACAGCCGGTGTCGGTAATTATGGTGTTCAAATTAATGCAGCAGATTATCTAACATTTAAAAATATGTCGTTTTCGGTTAATTCAGCTGTAGCCGGAAGAATTTTTTGGTTAAGAAACGGAACACAGTTTGTTAATATTCAAAACTGTACTTTAACCGGAAGAACACTTGCAGCATCTACAATTGTAGCTGATGAGGCATTGATTTATTCTGAGCCGACAAATGCTATGACCGATGTTTCGATTACAAATAATACATTCAATGCCGGTGATTATGCGTTACATCTTGATGGTGGCGGAAGCGGACCGGTTGTAACAAATGTTACAGTTACAGGAAATTCCGTTAATAACTTCTTTACACGCGGAATTAATATTCAACGCTATACGAATCCGTTAATTCAAAAGAACACGGTGACATCAAATTCTTCAAACGCATCTCCGATTTATGGTATCGCTCTGAATCTCATACAAAACAGTGCTACAGTTCTTCAAAACACCGTAACTTTTGCTCGTTCAGGATACGGAATCAGTTTTACAAGCAATACTCCTGTGGCAGGTAATGTAACGATAATCGGCAACAATATGATTAATGTAGGTAATGCTACAGTAAGTACCTATGGTGTTTATGCTTCTAGTTTCAGTACTGTTAACATATTCCAAAATACAATAAATGTAAACACGCTTTCAACATCTGTTGCAGCAGGTTTATATCTTATCAGCCCTGGTGCAAATACTCGCATTGTAAATAATATTATCTATAATCGCGGTGCAGGATATGCTTACTATCACAGTAATACTATCTACCCAACTGAATCAAACTATAATAATATTTATTCTGCCGGTCTTTATCTAGGATATACCGGAGGCACAAATCATACAACGCTGACAACATTCCGTACATCAACATCACGTGAAGCAAATTCTGTATCCAAAACAGTTGTTTGGACAGGAACTAATAATACGTTTTTAGGAGAAATGGATCCACTGCTTCGCGGTTCAAACTCTTATAATAATGTATCTGTCGGAAATGTTAACAACGACTTTAATGATGTCACAAGACGTGTTCCTCCATATATGGGTGCTCATGAACTTGTACCTATTGCAAATTTTGTAGGTGGTTCAATAGACAGCGGTTGCGCCGGAAGAACTTCGACATTATCACCAACAGTTTCATTTACAAGTAATTTCCCTACTCCGTTTACATTAAATGTAGCAGCTTCAAATGTTCGCTATCAATGGACAAAGGGCGGTATTCCACTCTTTGATGATGGTGTTAAAATCTTCGGTGCAGCAACAACAACACTGACAATTCTAAATACTACAGCTTTTGATGAAGATAATTATGCATTAAATGCAATTATCAAAGACGGTGCTGCTGAATATACATTTGTAGATACACTTACCTATCAGTATTCAGTATTTTTGAGAGTGAACGAGCCGGTAGTAATATCAACTCCTCCACTATCGCAAGTAGTCTGCCGCAGCAATAATTTAGTACTTTCAGTTATTGCAACTAAAGGAAGAATCTGGGGCTATCAGTGGCAACGTGACGGTGTAAACCTCACAAACGGATTCAATCAATATAATGCAGATGAAGTACGCGGAGCCAACAGCGTGTCATTGACTTTGACCAACGTACAATACGGCGCATCAGGTAACTATCGTTGTATTATTGCAACCTCGTGCGGAAAGAATTTTGACACAACAGCAACTGCAGTTGTTTATGTTTCAAAGCCAACTCAGATTATTGCTGCACCTGCTAGCCAAGTAGCGCAATTAGGTGGCTCGGCACGTTTCGAAGTATCAGTAGCAGAAGCAACAATCGGCTTTAACAATAACTTAAATCCGGTTCAATATCAATGGTATAAAGGAACAGCTCGCATCAACGATAACACTCGTATCAGCGGCGCAACAACAGCAGTATTGACAATCAGAAACCTTGCAACAACAGATGCAGCAAGTAACTATTATGTAAAAGTAATCGGTGCTTGCGGCGTAGACAGCACTGCAACATTTGCATTGTCTGTAGGTAATATAGTAGGCATAGATAATATTACAGGTGTTCAAGTATGCCCTGGTCAGTCAGTATCAATTACAGCAACACCGACACTTAATGGTGCAACCGGTTTATCACTCGGTTATCAATGGCGCAGAGGTACACAAGTACTTCCTGAAGGTGGAAAATTCACAGGAACAAAATCAGCAACACTTTCAATCAATGGCGCTGAAGTAATTGATGCCGGGACGAACTACAATGTAGTCGTAACAACTAATCCGGGCGGAACTGTAACAAAAACATCAAATGATGTAGCTGTCACAGTAAGAAAAGCAACAACAGTAAGCAATCCAATGTCTATTAAAGTTTGTGAGAAACAACCTGCACAATTAAGAGTAGTAGGCGACGGTGAAGGAACACTAAGCTACAAATGGAGCAAAGATGGTCAAGAAATTACTGGTGCTACTGCCGACAGTTTAGATTTTGCGTCACTTACACCAGCCAATGCAGGTAAATATATAGCATGGGTAACAGGCGATTGTGGTGAAGTAAAATCACAAGAAGCAATGGTAACAGTAAAGACAGCACCATTCGTATATGGTCCTTCTGAAAAGAAAATCAGTGTTAAAACAGGTGGTTTAATCAGATTTGCAGTTGCAACTGTATCTGACCCAACGACAAAATATCATTGGTTCAAAGACGGCGCATCTGTATCATCAGATTCATCAGCTAATCAGTTCTATACAAAATTTGATGCAAAGACAGCAAGTGATGCCGGTAAGTACTGGTGTATAGTAACCAATGATTGCGGCTCAACATCATCTGATACAACAGAAATAGTTGTAACACCTAGTGCATCAGGAGTTGATGAGGGTGAAGCAAGCGGATTTGTGTTATATGATAACCAACCAAATCCTTTCTCAGATGTTACGACATTAACATTCAAATTGGCGCAATCATCTGCAGTGCGCTTGTCAATCACAGATATATATGGTCGTGAAGTAGCAGTATTAGCTTCCGGTGAGATGAGTTCGGGTACACATTCGGTTCAATTCAATGCACCTGAATATAACTTATCAAACGGAGTATACTATTACTCGCTAAGTGCAGGCGGTGTAAATCTGTCGAAGAAAATGATGTTTGTAAAATAAAGCAAACGTTTTTTAAAGAAAGCCGGAGCGTAGTTCAACGCTTCGGCTTTTTTATATATATTAGGAATTGATAATTGCAAATTCATACTCTATTTGTTAATTTTGTACTTGAAGTATTCATTTTCAATGAGTTTGATTCCAATGTTATCTTATAATAATTTTGGAAATAGCAAAAAAAATAGGATTTTTGTAATATATTAATGTGTTTTTGTTCAAAAATTAAGTAACTTAATGAAAATGAAAGTATTGCTTTTTGGATTAGTGTGTGTTGGCTTGTTTGCATTTGCCCCTGCAAGTACGACGATTACAATTAAAGGGTCAGATACAATGGTGATTCTGGCTCAACGTTGGACAGAATTATTCCCTGATAAAAATATTCAGTTTCAGGTAACCGGTGGCGGATCAGGAACAGGTATAGCTGCATTGATTAATGGTACGACTGATATCTGTACATCAAGTCGCCCTATAAAACCTGCGGAAGTTGATCAATTGAAAACAAAGTACAAATCACAGGGTTTAGAGATTAAGGTTGCAAGAGACGGATTGAGTGTGTATGTTAATAAATCAAATCCCGTCAAAAAACTTACATTAGAACAAGTAAGACTTATCTATACAGGAAAAACAAAGAATTGGAAAGAAGTTGGAGGACCGGATAAAAAAATCTTGCTCTACAGTCGTGAAAACAATTCCGGAACATATGAATTTTTCAAAGAACACGTATTGCTGAAACAAGATTTTGACCCGACTGCACAAAATATGCCCGGTACGGCAGCTGTTGTGAATGCAATAGCAAAAGATAAATTTGGAATCGGATTCGGCGGAGCAGCATATGCTAAGGATATTAATGAAGTTGCACTTGCCGAAAAAGCAGGCGATGAATATGTAATGCCGACAGAAGTAAATATTCTTTCGGGTAAATACCCTGTATCACGATTTTTATATTTTTATCTGCGTGAACGTCCATCAGGTGATATTAAAAAGTTTGTTGATTGGATATTAGGTAAAGATGGACAGAAGGTAATTAAAGAAGTGGGATATTTCCCCCTTAAAAAATAAGAGAATTTGTTTGCGGATTTTGCGGTAACAAATACGATTTTTGAAAATAAACCTCACGGTCTTCGGTACTGAATGCTGTTGAGGTTTGTTTTTTGTTAGAACTGATAACCGATTAAATCTGAAATTAAGGGTAGATACTATGGCAGAGAACATGAAAAATGCGCTGACAAAACGGAAAATACGATGGGGTGAGTGGGTAGCAGAAACAAGTATTAAAGTTGTTGCAGGTGCTTCGATTCTCCTTATTGTTTTGATATTTATTTTTGTGTTTAGAGAGGCGGCAGGAATATTTACCGGAAAAACTGTTGCTTCAGAAAATGACCGCACTGCAATCACTTCAACATCCGACAGCAAGCCGGATGAATACTCTCTCAATGATGATACTGATACTGTTTCTTCATCCAAAGAAAAAACTGATTCTCAAAGCGATGGTAATTCACCGGAAGTGTACAATCCTGAAATTGAAGAGATAGAAAAACCTGCTGAACTACCGCACTCAGAAGCAGTCACTGCCAGTAGAAATAAATCAGTATGGGAAAATATGACACGAAAGGTATGGCAGCCGGTTGGTGAAGACCCCAAATACGGATTAATGCCACTGTTTATAGGAACTGCAAAGGCAACCTTTATAGCAATACTCATTGGTGCTCCTCTTGGAATTTTAGCAGCGATATACTCTGCATTTTTTGCTAAACGATGGCTTCGTGAAATTATCAAGCCGACAATTGAGATTCTAGCAGGATTTCCCTCTGTTGTAGTGGGTTTCTTCTGCTTGATGATTGTGGCGAGTTTGATGCAGTCAATTTTTGGTTTTGAATACCGCTTGAATGCCCTTGTAGGTGGATTTGGACTTGCTGTTGCGGTTATTCCTATTATTTTTACAATCACAGACGATGCTCTTACAAGTGTTCCCAAAACGTACAGGGAAGCATCGCTTGCTCTAGGTGCTACAGAATGGGAAACTGCATTCAAGGTTATGCTTCCTGCTGCTTTACCCGGGGTTGTAGCAGCCGTTCTACTTGGAATTGGAAGGGCTTTTGGCGAAACAATGATTGCTCTCATGGCAACAGGTAATGCTGCCATATTCTCTGCTTCATTTACAGAGCCGGTAAGAACTCTTGCAGCAACAATCGGAGCGGAAATGGGAGAAGTGATTTGGGGATCATTACACTATAACATACTCTTCTTTGTAGGAGTGCTTCTGTTCATTATAAGTTTCTGTATCAATTTAGTAACTGAACTGTTTGTAAAAAAACGTCTTGCAAAGAAATTTCAAGGTGTGTAAGTATTATGGAATATCATCCGAGAAAGAAATACATTACTGAGGCAATCGGTACGTTTATTTTAGTGTTTTGCGGAACAGGTGCAATAACAATTAATGAAATTACGGGTGGATCAGTAAGCCACATTGGAATTGCAATGACGTTTGGATTGGCAGTTCTCGCATTAATCTATGCCTTAGGTGATGTATCCGGTGCTCACCTCAATCCGGCAGTCACAGTTGCATTCTGGAGGGCTAAACGCTTTAATTCTAGAGAAGTATTACCGTACATTGCCAGTCAAACAGTGGGTGCATTACTTGCAAGCTTGTTATTGAGAAGTATGTTCCCGCAGAACAAGGCGATAGGTTCTACAATTCCGACCGGAAGTTTATTTCAATCCTTTATCCTTGAAGTGATATTGATGTTCATTCTAATGTTCGTTATTATCAATGTTTCTACTGGAGCTAAAGAAAAGGGGATTACTGCTGCAATTGCAATTGGAAGTGTTGTCGGGTTTGAGGCGATGTTTGCGGGTCCTATCTCAGGTGCATCTATGAATCCTGTCAGATCGTTTGCTCCTGCAATTGTTTCAGGGCAACTGGATAGTGTATGGATATACCTCCTTGCACCGTTTGTCGGCTCATTACTTGCAATAAGCTGCTGCAGGATAGTGAAGGACAGTAAATGTTGTGGAGAATCGTGCTTGTAAACGTTACCATAGTGAGCAATGAAGAATATACTGTTTGTTTGTGTTGAGAACTCATGTCGTAGTCAGATTGCCGAAGCATTTGCCATTATATATGGTTCGGGGCTAATCAATGTATTCAGTTCCGGCTCAAAACCGTCCGGCGAGATTAATCCCAAAGCGATTGCTTCGATGCGTGAGCTTAATTATGATTTGACCCGGCATACATCAAAATCTTTAGATGAAATTCCTCAAATAGAATATGATTATGTTGTTACAATGGGCTGCGGCGACAATTGCCCTTTTGTTCGTGCTAAGAACCGTATTGATTGGAACATTGCCGACCCAAAAAATATGACAATGGGTGAATTCAGTAATGTTCGTGAAGAAATTAAAAGAAGAGTAAAGGAGTTAGTCAAGCTACTAGTGGATACTGAATATTCTTCAGAAGAGAATCGCTCAACATTTGAAACTGTATGATAAGAATTAATTCAAATATGCAATCAAACTCGTTTGTATTGCGAAAGAAAATTTTCGGTGCAGCTATTGTCGGAATCACTTTTCTTGCAACAGCTATAGTAGTAAGTATTGCTTTGGTGATGCTCGGTCATTTTTTAATAAAGGGGATTCCGAATATTTCGTGGGAATTTCTATCGCAATCGCCACGAAATAACAATACCGAAGGCGGAATTTTTCCTGCGATATACGGAACAACATTTTTAGTATTGACCATGGCTTTGTTAGGAGTACCGGTAGGGACAGCAACTGCGGTCTATCTGACTGAGTATGCAAAGCAAAACTCACTGTTTGCTCGGTCTGTGCGGTTCGGAGTGAACACACTTGCCGGTGTCCCGTCAATAGTTTTTGGTTTATTCGGAGTTGGGTTCTTTATTCATTTTATTGGTACATCTGTAGATGGGGTGTTAGGAAACTCAACAGCAGTGTGGGGACAGCCGGCTTTAATTTGGGCGGCAGCAACCCTAGCTGTTCTGACACTCCCCGTTGTGATTGTTTCTGTGGAGGAAGCTCTCCGTGCAGTACCGCGTGAATTACGTGAAGCCAGCTTAGCTTTGGGAGCAACTAAGTGGCAGACTGTATGGAGGATTGTATTACCAAATTCAATGACCGGGATTTTAACGGGTTCGATACTTGCTGTCGGTCGCGGAGCCGGAGAAGTTGCACCGATTATTTTTGTAGGGGCAGTTTACTCACTTCCGGAATTACCAACTAAAGTTACAGACCAATTTATGCACTTAGGTTATCATTTATTCGTTCTTGCTACACAATCACCGGATGTTGAAGCCGCAATGCCGAAACAATATGCAACGACGATTGTGCTGCTGATGCTGACGTTTGTATTGAACTTTACTGCAACATTTATACGTTCACGGATTAGGAATAAGAAGTAAGATTTATCAACCGGAAAAACAACTATGGCAAAAGATACTCATATAAAACTTCGTACAGAAAACTTCAATGTGTATTATGGCAGTAAACACGCATTGCATAATGTTACAACGGAGATTCAGGCAAATAAAGTTGTGGCATTCATAGGTCCTTCAGGCTGTGGTAAATCCACATTTCTTCGCTCGATGAACCGAATGAACGACTTAATTGACTCCTTCAGACCAGAAGGTTCAATTCAAATTGACGGTTTGGATATTTATGACCGCGCAGTTGATGTCGTCCTCCTTCGCAACAGGGTCGGAATGGTATTTCAGAAATCTATTCCGTTTCCAAAATCAATTTTCGAGAATGTTGCGTTTGGATTGCGTTTGGCAGGAAAAACATCAAAATCTGAAATTGAAGGAATCGTTGAGCAAAGTTTGAAACGTTCTGCCTTGTGGGAAGAAATTAAAGACAGACTGAACGACTCGGCTATGGGGCTTTCCGGTGGACAGCAGCAGCGTTTGTGCATAGCACGGGCAGTGGCGGTAAATCCCGAAATATTACTCATGGACGAACCGTGTTCGGCGTTAGATCCAATTTCGACTGCAAAAATTGAAGAGCTTATTGCTGAATTGAAAAATGATTATACCATCGTAATCGTCACTCATAATATGCAACAAGCCGCGAGGGTAAGTGACTATACCGGGTTCTTTTATATGGGAAATATGGTCGAATTCGACAGAACAAGAACAATTTTTACATCCCCTTCAAAAAAAGAAACCGAAGATTATATTACCGGAAGGTTCGGGTAGATTCCCGAAGTATCAGTGAAAAGAATTTGTATCATTGTAATTCAATAAAGCCATGCACAGAGGATTTGAAGATGAACTTGATAAATTGCGTACACGACTAGTACGAATGGGAAGTATTGTCGAAGAGCAAGTGGAATTTGCTTTTCGCGCACTTTTGGAAGGCAACTCAGAACTTGCTAAAATCGTACAAGAACGTGACGACAAAGTAGATAAATTAGATATTAAGATTGATAAACAGTGTCAAAGAATATTTGCTTTGCAGCAGCCGGTTGCCAGTGATTTGCGGCTACTTTTAGCTGCTATTAAAATCAATAATGAACTTGAGCGAATTGGGGATATGGCATCGAACGTGGCAGGACCTGTACTTGTAATTGAGAATCTGCAAACACTTGCTCTTGAGCTTGGAATGGAGCGAATTACCCAAGCTGCTTATAGAATGGTAAAGGCAAGCTTAGATGCATTTATCAATAACGACCCTGAACTCGCCAAACACATATTGCCAACGGACGATACGGTAGATAACCTCGAAAAGGAAATTATATCAGAAGTTATCAAACGTATGAAAACAGATAAATCATATATTGATGCAGGAGTTGCCTTAATAGATATTTTGCGGCAGATAGAGCGTATTGCCGACCATGCCACCAATATTGCAGAAAATGTGATATTCCTTATTGAAGCACGTCTAGTGCGCCACAGACAGATTGAAGACGACGGGAATATCCTTGATGCAGAATTATTTAATGATGATACGGGATTGTAGGGTTTAGTTTATGATTGTTAATATATTTAGCCCTTTTGATGAAGTAATTATTCATCAAAAGGGTTTTTTATTTTAAAAGTGAAACAGGAATACGAATTGTAAGTTATTGTATTTGAGAAACAAAACAAAAAAAATGCTTCTTCAATTTTCGATATATTTAAGTGATAGGACTAAAATAACCGAACCATTAAATTCAGTAAATTGTTTGGTTTGGAAATTGGCAAGTACTAGATGCTTCGACTACGCTCAGCATGACAAACAAGCTCAAGTCACACTGAGTTCCTAATAGTCGCCGAGCCGCCTACAAAATAATACAATGACATAAAAAACAAGACAGTTGCCTTCTGTCATTCTGAAGGAGTCTTCGAC